>NZ_JAMBDT010000025.1:0-56633 GCF_025143765.1 Gordonia sp. p3-SID1431 | reverse complement strand
GGTGGTCAGTGGCCGCCTTCGCCGTGACCCTCGCCGTCGGCGCCGTGTTCGCCGGTGCCGGCCCCGGAGCCCTCTTCGCCGTGGCCCTCGTCGCCGTGATGCTAGTTGTAGAAGGTCGGCTCGGCGTTACGTGCCACGTCCTGGCGCTCGAGCTCGGCGCCGCCGTCGACCGGGGCGTCGACGGTGGTCTGGCCGGCATCGACCCAGCGGCCGTCGGCCTCGCGCTTCTCGAACACGAACGTCAGCTCGGTCGTCAGACCCGCCGCGACCGTGTCACCGGTGTTGTCGAGCTCGACGCTGAGGCGCTTCTCGAACTCGGCGTTGGCGCCGACCGGGGTGCCGCCGCGCAGCGCCCCGTTGGGCGGGATGACGCGGTCATCGGCCTCAGCGCCCTCGATGAAGGTGACCTGCCCCTCCTCGGGGTTGATCCCCTTGAGGCGGTAGTAGACAAGCGGATCGGAGTTGGCGATGACGAACGCCAGCTCGAACGGTCCGCCGTCGCCGAAGACCGTCGATGCGTCGTTCTCGGGGTAGAGGATCTGCACGTCGCGGAGCTCGAGTTCGTCGTAGTTGACGTTCGCGCCGTTGATCGCGGGCAGCTGATTGGCGGTCTGCGAGATCTGACCCGCACCGCAGCCGGTGGTGCCGAGGGCGACGGCGATGCCGATCGCGGCAACCGCGGTCACCATGCGAGATGGCCGAACCGCCGACCGCCGCGCGGAAAGTGATAGCACTGACACCCGATCCTCCCAGGTCAAACGAAGCCGACATGCAGCGCGCGAAACCCTGCACTACGCAGCGTAGTGGGCGCGGTGCGGAAAAGTCCGGCCGGGTACCCGATTGGTCTGTCGCCGTCGCCGGCGCCACGGCCCCGCAGCGGTCGCCGGGTGGTCGTGCCCACGTCGTCCCAGGGGTCGGCGGGCGGTGCCGGGGAGCCCGGTCGACACCGTGGTGGGGCGTACCCCGCGCCAGGCCGACGGGGAGCTCCGGTGGGGTAGCGCACCCTCACCGCGCACCCCTCGCGACCTCGCAAGAGCCTGTCATGAAACCTGTTCACCGCGTTGACCTGCACCGTTGGGTGGGTGCCTCGGAACGCCCGTGCTAGACTGGCTTCACTCGAAAGGGGCAAGGAACATTGAATTTCAAAGTTGGCGACACCGTCGTTTACCCCCATCACGGTGCTGCCCGGGTCGAAGACATCGTGACCCGGACCATCAAGGGTGAGCAGATCGAATACCTTGTTCTCAAGGTTGCCGACGGTGACATGACCGTTCAGATTCCCTCGACGAAGCTCGAGTACGTGGGCGTTCGCGACGTCGTCGGGCAGGAAGGTCTCGATCAGGTCTTCCAGGTTCTGCGGGCCCCGCACACCGAGGAGCCGACCAACTGGGCGCGCCGGTTCAAGGCGAACCAGGAGAAGCTGATCTCGGGCGACATCATCAAGGTCGCCGAGATCGTCCGCGACCTCTGGCGTCGCGAACAGGATCGTGGGTTGTCGGCCGGTGAGAAGCGGATGCTGACCCGAGCCCGTCGCGTTCTGGTCGACGAGTTGTCACTCGCCCAGAACACCGACGACGAGAAGGCCACCAGCATGCTGGACGAGGTTCTCGCCGCCGCTTCCTGACCGCCGGTCGCACCTGGTTCAGGACTCTTCGTGACCCCTACGCCGGAGCTTTCCGGCGCAGAAGTCTGTGTCATCATCCCGGCCGCCGGGTCGGGAACCCGGCTCGGTGAGCCGGTGCCCAAGGCCTTCGTGGACGTGGGTGGACGGACGATCCTCGAGCGATGCGTCGACAACATCCCCGCCTCGCTGGGGGCGACCGTGGTCGTCGTGGTGCCCGCCGACCTCGTCGAGCGGGCATCGGCGTTGCTGACCGGCGTGCGCGTCGTCGCCGGTGGCGCTCACCGGTCGGATTCGGTGCGCGCCGGCATCGCCGCCGCCGGCCACGCCGGCATCCTGCTCGTGCACGACGCCGCGCGACCACTCACCCCCGCGCGGGTGTTCACCGACGTCGTCGCCGCGATCCGCGCCGGGCATCAGGCGGTCGTCCCCGCCGTTCCCGTCGTCGACACCCTCAAACAGGTCGAGCCCGGCCCGGCCGGTCTCGAACGCGTGACGCGGACCGTCGACCGCGAGGAGTTGCGCGCCGTACAGACCCCCCAGGGTTTCACCCGTGACGCCCTCCTCCGCGCGCACGCCGATGACGCCGGTATCGCGACCGACGACGCCGGCCTCGTCGAGACATGCGGAATCGATGTCCACCTCGTCCCCGGAGACCCGCTTGCCATGAAGATCACCACGCCCTGGGACCTGCGTATCGTGCGCGACATGGTCGGTGGGCGATGAGGGTCGGCATCGGTACCGATGCCCATCGCGTCGACGCGTCCGCCGAGTGCTGGATGGTCGGTCTGTATTTTCCCGACGAACCGGGGTGTGAAGGCCACTCCGACGGCGACGTCGGCGCCCACGCGCTGTGCGATGCGGTGCTGTCGGCGGCGGGTCTGGGTGACGTGGGTTCCGTGTTCGGCACCGGTCGCCCGGAGTGGGAGGGTGTCTCGGGAGTCCAGATGCTCTCGCACGTACGGACTCTCATCGAGGCCGACGGGCTCCGCGTGGTGAACGCGGCCGTACAGGTGGTGGGCAATCGGCCCAAGATCGGACCGCGCCGTGCGGAGGCGCAGCAGGTGCTGTCCGACGTGCTGGGCGGCCCGGTGTCGGTGTCGGCGACAACGACCGACGGCCTGGGCATGACCGGCCGCGGCGAGGGGATCGCCGCGGTGGCCACCGCGCTGCTGGACGCCGCGGGCTAACCCCCCGAGCTCAGCAGGATGTCGCAGGCCCGGCCGGTGGCCTCGGCCGGCGGGGTGAGACGCGCGGCGAGACCGGCCGCGCCCGCCGCCACCGCGGGATCGGTGAGGGGGGCCAGATCGTCCGGGCCGAACCGGGCGAGACGATTGCCCGCTCCGGCGCCGGCTCCGCGCAGGGCGGCCGCCCACATCGGCTGATCGGCGCTCAACCACGCGACCACCGACGGGATCCCGGCGCGCGCCACGGCCGCCGTGGTGCCGGCGCCACCGTGGTGAACGGCACCCCCGCACTGCGGCAACAGGAGCTCGTGGTCGACGGGCCCATCGATGTGCAGCAGCCGGTCGTGGTGTGGCAGCGGGTGTTCGGTGTGCCCGATGACGCGCAGGCCGCGGGCGAGCAGAGTGGACACGATGGCGGTGATCTGCTCGCTGCTGATCTTCATGCTGCCGAAACCGACATAGACGGGTGGTTCGCCTCCGCCGATCCAGTCCAGCGCGGCGGCCGTCGCGTCGTTCCCGGCCGCCATCGCACTCCGGGACGCTTTGTCGGGCAACAGGAATCCGACCAGCGGACGCTGCGCGCCCCACTCCTCGTCGAGACCGGGGAAGAGCGCGGCGTCGTAGGCCTGGATCTCCGGCACGCCCCGCGCGCGGAGTCGGCTTCCGAGTGGGCCTTTCGCGACCGGTAGGTCGAGTTCGTGGCGGAGTCGACGGTCCGCCCCGCGCACCGTCAGCCAATAGGTGCGGTCGGCGAGCAGCCACATCGCTCGCGAGACGGGCCGGGGGTAGCGGCGGTAGCGGACGTCGAGGCTCGCGTTGGGCCGCAGCGGACAGAAGTGCAACGGCACGAACGGGATTCCACGACTCTGTGCGATCGCCTCGCCGCGGTCCTGGGCGAGCGGACCGGTCACGAGCAGATCCGAGGAGTCGGCGAGCTCGCGCATCACGCGCTCGG
Organism: Gordonia sp. p3-SID1431; assembly: GCF_025143765.1. Taxonomy (NCBI): domain Bacteria; kingdom Bacillati; phylum Actinomycetota; class Actinomycetes; order Mycobacteriales; family Gordoniaceae; genus Gordonia; species Gordonia sp. p3-SID1431. Next base: position 52,870 of record NZ_JAMBDT010000025.1, on the reverse strand, counting down.
AGGTCGCGCGCCCGTGTTCGGCGACCTCGCCGAGTGCACGCAGACGTACGCGCGGGTTCTTCGATTTGAGGCGTTCTTTCACCAGTGGGCTCGCGAGGAGCTCGGCGGTCGACGGTGCCAGCACCTCGGTCGGCAGACCCGTCGCGGCGGTCATGTCGACCAGATCCTCCGGTACGGCCAGACGTACCCCGTGTCCGCGCCGGGTGAGCTCGGCGCCGAGCGCGATCGCCGGCTGGATGTCACCCCGGCTGCCGTGGACCGCGAATGCGAACCTCATGCGCCCCAGGGCTTTCCCGAGATCCCCCAGGCGGCGAGCTCGTCGTCGACGAGGGACCGCAGGGACGCGGCGTCGGGGATGCGGACCGGGTCGAGGGAACTGACGCTGAACATCACGTGGCCGTCGTTGATCGCGAGCCAGCCGCTGACACCGCCTTTGCGGTCGCGCAACCGCACCGGGTCGCCGGTGGCGGTGATGGCCCGGATCGACAGTGCACCAGCGGTTCCGGTGCCGAGCGTCGCGAACTCGTCGGGGGCCTGGCCGACGTTCGACGCCAGGCACAGCGGTGTGGTCACCTTGGACGCCAGGCGCCGCGTGATCGACGGGCTCAGCGCCTGCAACACGACGGCTCGTTGCGCGACGGCGCCCGAGTTCGCGGCGAGTCTGCCGTAGGCGTCCTTGCATGCGGTGCGCACCGCGGTGAGGTCGTCGTAGCGCCCGGGGACGACCTCCACGAAAGCCGTTGCGCCCGAGCTGGCGTTGGCCCGCCGGTCGTCGAGCGTGCGGGAGGAGACCGGCAGCGAGACCGGGACGACGTCCCCCTCCGACACGCGGCCGCTGCGCTCGAGGATGCCGACCATCAGGGCGGCGAAGAGACTGTTGTCGGTGCCCCCGCGGGACTTCGCCGCCCCGGTGTAGTCCGCCTGCGGGATCAGGACCGTGACATTCGGCGCGGTCTCGGCGCCCGCGACGTCGGTGTCGGTGTCGGGTGTGGGCCGGCCGGTCACCCGCACGGGGGAGGGCGGCGGGGTGGACCGGCTCGCGCGCCAGATGCGCGCGGCGGTCGTGCCCGCGGTCCACAGCAGGTCCGCCGCATCGCGGACGTCGGAGACGAGGCCGGGTTCGGCGCCGGGCACGTAGTCGAGGCCGTGGATGGCCTCGATGACCGCGACCGCTCCGGTGCCGCCGTCGGCGATGACATGGGAGATGATCAGCGAGACCAGCACCGAGTCGTCGGCGGCCGCGCGGGCGACGACGAGCCGCCACGCCGGCCCGTTCTCGAAGTCGAGCGGGGCGTCCGCCTGTGCCCGCCCCCAGGCCTCCTCGTCGCCGGCCGGTACCGGTTCGGTCTGCACCGAGACCGCGCCTGCCTCCGGGGTGTACCGCCAGTACGCGCGGCCCGGTCCACGGTGTCGGGTGACGAGCCTGCTCAGGCGCCCATAACGCAACTTCTGGCCGAGTGCGGTGATGGTGTCGACGTCGACCGTGCCGGGGAACCGCCAGAGTGTCTGGTTCACGACGGGGAGGCCGAGGACGACGTCCATCCGGACGAACAGGTCGTCGTCGGCGGTCAGGCGGTCGACGGCCTCCGGTGCCGACGTGCGGTCGGGGCGGACCAGGGATGCAAAATTCATGCTTGCCTTGCCGTTGGTTGATCGGGTCAGGTGATTGCCGGTACGGACTCCGCACTCTTCACCGCAAGACGCGCACACTACCGGACGCCTCTCCGGGAAACACGAGAGGGAAACCGAGGTTCGGTAGGGGTTCTGACGATGAGATCTTTCACACCGAGTCAGGGACCAACGGGCGACTCCCGCGCGCCCAGCGGTCATTGCTACGGCAGAAAAGCGCTCCGGCGACCTCAAAACTAAGGGTCAGAGCCATACGAGCACGTTAGTCGGACCTACGGACGTTCGAGTTCGGGTTGTCGGCCGACTCTTGCCACCGCATAGCCTTCCATTCATTTTGCTCGCCAAACTATCAATCAAGGCGGATCCGGGTTACTGTCTTGACCGTTGATAAGGGCGTCCTAACCGCGTTGGTGCGATCGGCTGTGGTGTCTGGGTCTGCGGTGGTGTCGTTGAGGACGTCTACCGAGGTGCTCGAACGCGTGGCGAACACGGAGGAAGTTGTGGAATACACCGAGCTGACCGACTATTCGATGCCCGGCGGCACCGTCACCGCCTGGGAGCCGCAGGTCGACGCCACCGAGTGGCAGACGGACTCCCGACAGCTGTCCTACATGCACCTCGAACACGCCCGCCGGGCGGTCCGCGAGGGCTCGGAGTGGTACAGCCAGTGGATCGGCACCGCCTTCCGGATCGAGCATCCGCTCGACCGGGAAGCCCTCTCCCGCACCATCATCGCGTGGTATCGCCGGCACGAGGCATTCCGGACCTCGGTACGCGTCCACGAACCGGAGCATCCGCAGGGCGACCTGACCCGGATCACCATCTCGGCCGATTCGATCACCGTCCGCGAGCGCGACTTCGGGTCGGACCTGGCCGCCGACGAGGTCTCCGGCCTGGTCACCGACTACTTCAATCGCACGGTCACGCCGCTGAGCTGGCCGCACTGCATCGCCGTGACCGTGGAGCCGACCGGTGACGACACCGGGTTCCTGCTCGTGTTCGCGGCCGACCACACCGTGATGGACGCCTACACCCAGGTGTTCGCCATCCGCGAGCTCACCGCGCTCTACGCCGCCGAGGTGACCGGTGAACCCCACGCGCTGCACCAGTTCGGCAGCTACCTCGACTTCAGCGACGCCGAGCGTCGACTCGGTGAGCAGATCGACGCGAACAACGTCGCGGTCAGTCAGTGGCGGGACTTCTTCGACGACACCCCGACCGCCGTGCAGCCCGAACCCGTCCCGCGTTTCCCGCGGTTCGAGGTGCCGGCCGGGTCGCCGCGCACCATCGTGTCGGAACGCTTGCCGGACAACGGGTTCCAGGCGACCTTGTCGCACTGGCTGCTCGACGCCGCGGACACCAAGCGCTTCGACGCGGTGTGCAAGGGTGCCGGATCGTCGATGACGGCGGGGATCTACACCGCGCTGTCCATGACCTCGGCCGCGCTGTCGGGCAGTGCGGATCTGCGATTCATCGGCCCGGTGCACACCCGTAACGCCATCGAGTGGGGCGAAGCCGTCGGCTGGTTCGTCGGCATCATCCCCGTCGCGATCCGGCCCGGCCAGCCGGCGAAGTTCACCGACGCGCTGACGGCCGTGGCGGCGACCTCCGCGCAGTACAAGAGCGTGGGTGCGGCCCCGTTCGCGCCGGTGGCCGAACTCATCGGCGGCGACGTGACGCCGCCCGGCTTCGTGGTGTCCTACATCGACCTCCGTCATGCTGAGGGTGCGGCCGACTGGACACCTCGCCAGGCGCGCGTGCTGCGCAGCGCGACGCGCGACGCCGACGAGGTCTACTTCTGGATCAACCGGATTCCGACCGGGCTCAACGTGTCCGCGCGATTCCCCGCCGACGAGAACGCCGCCGCCGTCGAGGTCTTCCTCTCCACGTTCCGCGAGATCCTGACGACGATCGTCGCCGACGGTGACTGCGAGTACACCTACCGTGCGGTCGAATCCGTGCCGGCCGGAGCGCACACCGGAGGGTCGACGGCCGCACTCGGCAGCTGATGACCGGCGCCGTGCGGACCGTCTTCGCCACGCCCCGGTTCGGTGCGCCGGGCTCGGTGGTGGTCCCGCTGCGCGACCACCTGATCGGCGGTCGGACCGTCGAATGGGAACTGCGCGAAGCCGATCGAGTGGGCCGTGCCGCGCAGCAGTGGGGGAGCGGGGTCTCGTTCCTGCAGTCCGACCACCTGGCGACGATGGGCGACAAGCGGCGTCGCGGCGAGGTGCACACGGGATTCCTGCTCGCCGCCATGCGTTTCGACACCGTCCTCGACGAGGGTGCGATGGCCGCGGCGCTCACCGACTTCGTGCGTCGGCACGAAGAACTGCGCGCGCACTACCGCCCCGGACCGGACGGTCCCCAGCGGTGGGTGGCGCCGCCCGAGGAGTACGTGATCGAGGTCGCCGACACCGAATCCGTCATCGTGGCCGGGGCCGATCTCGGCACCTGGGTCGGGCGTCAGGCGTCGGAAAAGGCTCGCGCGGAACTGGTTCCGGGGTCCTGGTGGGCGGCGACCGTCGACGACGGCGGTTTCACCTTCTTCGTGGCCACGGATCACGCGCACGGCGACGGATATTCGTCGGTGCTCGCACTGACCGAGATCACCGCGCTCTACCGTGCACACTGCGCGGGGAGGACACCCACACCGCCGGCGCCGGGCGCGTTCGGCGAAGCCGTGCTCGCCGAACGGTCCGCGGCGGCCGCGCTCCCGCCCGACGACGAGCGGGTGGCGATGTGGCGAGAGGTGTTGCTGGCCAACGACGGTCGCGCACCGCGGTGCCCGCTCGACCTGGGCCTCACCGACGACGCCCCGGCCCCGGCGGTCGCGGTGGAGCAGTGGTTGCTCGATCCGGATGCGCTCGCGCGCTGCGACGCCCGACTGGACCGGACCGGCGAGGGATTCGCCGGTCTCCTGTACGCCACCCTGGCGGTGCGTCACCGCGAGATCACCGGGGAGTCGCGGTTCTTCGTCTCCACGGTGCTCGCCACCCGCGACGCCGGGACCGCGTGGACCCAGGGCTGGCTGTGCAACTTCGCCCCGATCGCAGTGGAGCTCCCCGCCGAGCCGACGCCCTTCGACGACGTGGTGCGCGCGGCCGGACGTAGCGTGCGCGCCGCGCGCCGCGCGAGTTCGGCGCCCGCACACGGGGTCCTGGCGTTGCTGGCCGCCGAAGGCGTCTTCCGGGGCCTGGACGGCAGCCCGTACATGGTGTCCTACACCGATCTGGCGCGACTACCGATCGGCGACGACCCGGCCCTGACGACGATGCAGACCTCGAGTGGCGTCGGCCCCACGCGCAACGCCAACCTGTGGTTCACGCGGACCCCCGCGGGCCTCGTCGTCCGGTGTCATCTCCCCGACAACGACGTGGCACGCACATCGGTCGCCGACCACCTCGCACGTGTCGGCGGCATCCTCGACGACTATGCGAGCGGGAGGCCCGAGCGGTGAAGCTCTCGAGTTCGGAGACCTGGGAGGTCGAGCCGGGGGAACTGATCCGATGGCTTCCGCTACCCGGCGGCTGCGCGGCGTCGTCGAGCGCGCCGGTGTCGGAGAACGAGCGATTCCACCTGGACTCGATCGCGCAGGGGCAACCCGGCTGGATCGCGCTCACGCTCGACTTCCCCGAGCGGCTCGAGCTCGCGCGCCTTGGCGAGGTGGTGTCCACCGTCATCGCGCGGCACGACGTCCTGCGCAGCCACTACGTGGCGACCGACACCGGATACCAGCGAGTGCTGCACGGCGGCGTCGACGTCAAGGAGGACTCGCACGAACCCGACGCCGGGCTCGGGCCCGCGGAGTTCGCGGCCGAACTGGCCGGACGGATCACCGCCACGTGCAACCCGTTCGAGCCGGTGCCGCACTTCCTGGCCGCCGTCCGCAGAGCGTCGAGCACGACCCTCGTCTGCGGGTTCGACCACTGCTACGTCGACGCGCGCTCGATGGCGCTGCTGTCCTCCGAGATCTGCGATCTGCTCGCCGGCGCGGCCCTCGCTCCCGCGGAGTCCGGGCTGGACGCGCTGCGTCGGGTCGCGGGCGACGAGGCGGCGGTGCCCCCCGACGACCCCCGACTGGGCGAGTGGGGACGATTCCTGGCCGCGACCGACTGGCAGGTCCCGGAGTTCCCCGTCGACCTCGGTGTCCCGGCGGGCGAATCCGTGGAGATGCGCACGATCGTCGAGACCCTGCTGCCGGGCGATACGGCGCGGGCGTTCAGTTCGGCGGTCCACCGACACGGCGGGCGGACGTACCCCGCGGTGCTCACCTGCGCGGCGATGGCCGTCAAGTCGCTCGGCGGGCCCGACGAGCTCGCCACCGTGGTGCCCACCGGCACCGGCGCGGGCCCCGGCTGTGTGGGCTGGTCGGTGGGCAACGCGCCCCTGCGGATCACCGGCGGCGACGATCTGTTCGGGGCGGCAGAGATCAACACGGCCCGGCTCGCCGCCGCCCTGCCGCTGGCCGAGATCGGGCTGACCCCGGTCTACCTCGCCTTCGGCAGCCGGCTCCGTCAGCGCCGGTCGGACGTCTTCATGATGTCCTACGTCGACTACACGCGACTGCCGAGTCCGCATCGGGGGGTACGGGCCGAACAGGTCTCCAGTGCCAAACCGACCGACACCGCGCAATGGTGGTTCTGGCGCGATGCGGACGGGATCCACGTCCGCGTGCGACATCCCGCCACCGAGCGGGCGGTCGCGGTCCTGTCCGCGACCATCGCGGAGATGAGGGCGACCGCCGCCGCCGTCGCCGCGGAGCCGGCCGGCCCGGTCGGCGTCCCCGGTGAGCGTGCGTGAGGTGCGCGCACCTGCGGCTCGGGCCGTCGGTGGCCAGGTCAGGGTCCGGTAGGATTGCCGGTCGTGACCCTGCGCCTGTATGACACCGACTCCCGAGAGGTGCGCGACTTCGTGCCGCTGCACCCAGGCCAGGCGTCGGTGTACCTGTGCGGGGCGACGGTCCAGGGAGTACCGCACATCGGACACGTCCGCAGCGGCATCGCCTTCGACATCCTGCGGCGCTGGCTGACGCACCAGGGCCTCGACGTGCTGTTCGTGCGCAACGTCACCGACATCGACGACAAGATCCTGCGGAAGGCCGCGGACGCGGGACGGCCGTGGTGGGAATGGGCGGCCACCCACGAGCGTGCGTTCGACGACGCCTACCGCGCGCTGGGGGTCCTGCCGCCGTCGGCCGAGCCGCGGGCCACGGGGTTCGTCACCCAGATGATCGAATACATGGAGCGACTGATCAGCCGCGGGCACGCCTACGTCGCCGACGGCAACGTGTACTTCGACGTCCTGAGCCTGCCGGAGTACGGGTCGCTGTCCGGACACCGGCTCGACGACGTGCATCAGGGCGAGAGCGCGGGGACCGGCAAACGCGATCCCCGCGACTTCACCCTGTGGAAGGCGGCCAAGCCCGACGAGCCGTCCTGGCCGACGCCCTGGGGCCCCGGCCGTCCCGGCTGGCACCTCGAGTGCTCGGCGATGGCCACCTCGCTGCTCGGCGCTGAGTTCGACATCCACTGCGGCGGGATGGATCTCATCTTCCCTCACCACGAGAACGAGATCGCGCAGGCACACGGTGCGGGAGATGCGTTCGCGCGCTACTGGTTACACAACGGCTGGGTCACCATGGGTGGCGAGAAGATGAGCAAGTCGCTGGGCAACGTGGTGTCGATCCCCGCGATGCTGCAACGGGTCCGGGCGGTCGAGCTCCGCTACTACCTCGGCAGCGCGCACTACCGGTCGATGCTGGAGTACTCGTCTGGCGCGCTCACCGAGGCCGCCGCCGGCTATCGGCGCGTCGAGTCGTTCGTGGCCCGGGTCGGCGCGCGCGTGGGCGAGGTGGTCGTCGGGGATGTCGACCCCGAATTCGCCGCCGCGCTCGACGACGACCTCGGCGTCCCGGCCGCACTCGCGGTCGTGCACAACGTGGTTCGGCAGGGCAACACCGCGTTGGAGTCCGGTGACGGAGCCGCCGCGCTGGCGGCGGCATCCACGGTCCGCGCGATGATGGGGATTCTGGGCGTCGACCCGCTGGACGACCGGTGGGCGGGTGCCGCCGACGAGTCGGCCACCACCTCCGCACTCGACGTGCTGGTACAGGCGGAATTGCAGCGACGCGCCGACGCGCGCGTCGCCAAGGACTGGGCGACCGCGGACGCGGTGCGGGATCGGCTGGCGCAGGCCGGTATCGAGGTCACCGACACCCCCGACGGTGCGCAATGGGCATTGAAGGGTGAGGCGTGATGGCAGGGAACTCCAAGCGCAGAGGCGCGATTCGCAAGGACGGCACCAAGAAGGGGCAGACCGTCGGCTCGGGTGGTCAGCGTCGCCGCGGCCTCGAGGCCCGTGGCGCGACACCGAAAGCAGTTGACCGGCCGTATCATCCGGCTCACAAGCGAGCCAAGGCGGCGTCGAAGTCGGCGGCCGGTCGCAGCGGGGCGCGGGCCCGGGACGAAGGTCCCGAGTATGTCCTCGGCCGCAATCCGGTTGTGGAATGCCTGCGCGCCGGCGTGCCGGCCACCGCGCTGTACATCGCCACCAACTCCGAGCCCGACGAGCGGGTCGCCGAGGCGGTGAAGATCGCCGGCGACTCGGCGATCTCCATCCTCGAGGTCGGCAAACCCGAACTCGATCGCCTGTCCACCAACGGAATGCACCAGGGCATCGCGCTGCAGGTGCCGGAGTTCGAGTACACCCACCCGGACGACCTGATGGCGGAGGCCAAGGCCAGCGGCACCCCGCCGCTGCTCGTCGCCCTCGACAACATCACCGATCCGCGCAACCTGGGCGCGGTGATCCGCTCGGTCGCGGCCTTCGGCGGGCACGGCGTGGTCATCCCCGCACGACGCAGCGCGAGCGTGACGGCCGTCGCCTGGCGGACCAGCGCCGGTGCCGCGGCGCGCCTGCCGGTCGCCCGCGCGACCAATCTGACTCGCACATTGAAGGATTGGGCCGACGCCGGGGCGCAACTGGTCGGTCTAGATGCAGACGGTGACGTCACCCTCGACGACTACGACGGCAGCGGCCCCACCGTGATCGTGGTCGGTTCGGAGGGCAAGGGGCTCTCCCGCCTCGTCCGCGAGAGCTGCGACTCGATCCTGTCCATTCCGATGGCCGGCGACGTCGAGAGCCTCAACGCCTCGGTCGCCGCGGGTGTGGTCCTCGCCGAGTTCGCCCGCCAGCGACGCGGCTAGGCAGCATCCCTCCCGGCCGGTCAGGCCGGTGGCGCGCCGATGACGATTCCGGCGGCGGTGAGTGCGTCGCGCACGGCCTGCGCGTGTCCGACCGCGCCCGGGGTGTCGCCATGGAGGCAGACCGATCCGGCGTCGACGTCGATCAGGGTTCCGTCGATCGCGCCGATCCGGCCCGTCGTGACGAGTTCGACCACCCGTCGCGCGATCTCGGCGCTGTCCGACAACACCGCGCCGTCGGTTCCGCGCGGCACGAGGGTGCCCTCCGGGGTGTAGGCGCGGTCGGCGAACGCCTCGGAGATGGTGTCGAGTCCCGCCCGTCGGGCGCGTGACAGCACCTCCGATCCCGGTAGCCCCATGACCGCCAATCCGGCGTCGACATCGCGGACCGCGGTGACCACGGCCTCGGCCTGCTGCTCGTGATGGACGATGGTGTTGTACAGCGCGCCATGCGGTTTGACGTAGGTGACGGCCCCGCCGACCGATCGGGCGAGGGCGTCGAGCGCGCCGATCTGGTACACCAGGTCGGCGACGAGGTCCGGAGTCGTCATCTCCATGAACCGGCGCCCGAAGCCGCTGCGATCGGGGTAGGACACCTGGGCGCCGATCCGGACCCCGGCGTCGACCGCGGCCCGGCAGGTGGCGAGCAACTGCGCGGGGGTGCCGGCGTGAAAGCCGCACGCCACGTTGGCGCTGGTGACGATCCCCAGCATCGCCGCGTCGTCGCCGATGCCTTCACCGAGGTCGGCGTTGAGGTCGATGCGTGCCGCGCCGGAACCCATGAGCGCATCGTAGTGGTGGCCGACCAGCGGGGACCGCCCGATCGGTGTGTGTGCGGCGGCGGGTAGACGAAGTCGTCGTTTCGTCTACGGTGGTGGGTATGGCATTACTCGACAGTAAGGTGACCATCCGTAACGGCGTGGTCGAGGGCGCCCGGGGGAAGCGGCTGCGCAAGGGGACCATCAGCTGGCGAGGCATCCCGTTCGCGGCACCGCCGGTGGCCCATCGCCGGTTCCGTGCACCGGAGCCCGCCCACGACTGGCCCGGCGTCCGCGACTGCACCAAGGTGGCCAAGGCGGCCATCCAGGAGAAGCGGTTCACGGCCATCGCACCGGGCAAGTTCGCGCCGATGGCCGAGGACTGCCTCACGCTGAACGTCTACTCGCCCGACGTCGCGTCGTCGACTCCGCGACCGGTGATGGTGTTCATCCACGGCGGTGCGTTCATCCTCGGCACGGCCGCCACCCCGCTCTACGACGGCGCCTTCCTCGCGCGTGCCCAGGACGTCGTCGTCGTCACCATCCAGTACCGGTTCGGTCCGTTCGGCTTCCTCGACCTCGGTCAGTTCGCCACCGAGGATCGTCCGTTCGACTCCAACGTCGGACTGCGTGACCAGATCGCGGCCCTGCAGTGGGTCCAGGACAACATCGAGGCGTTCGGCGGCGACGCGGAGAACGTCACGATCTTCGGCGAGAGCGCCGGCGGGTCGTCGGTGCTCTCGCTGCTGTCCGCCCCGTCGACGACCGGTCTCTATCACCAGGCCATCGCGCAGAGTCCCGCCCCGGAACTGATCGTCGAGCAGGACGCGGCGAAGATCTACGCGGACGAGTTCGTCCGGCTGTTGCGCGACCCGCAACGTCGGGCGACCTCTCTCGAACGGGACGAGCCGCCGGTCGACACGGTCCACGCCCAGCGTCTGCTCACCTCGCCCAACCCGGCGTTGCTGCTGGCGGCGGGGAACCGGCTGATGCGATTCGCCACCAAGACCGCCGGTGGTGCGATCCCGTTCGCGCCCGTCGTCGACGGCGATCTGCTGCCGCGGTCGCCGCTCGCCGCCGCCGCGGGTGGGCTCACGCAGCCGGTGCCGCTCGTGATCGGCAGCAACCGCGACGAGGGCAAGCTGTTCGCCAAACTCTGGAACGTCCTGCCCGACGCCGAACGCACCCTGATGCGCGTCGAGGACGAGGAGGTCCGGCGCGAGATCGCCTCGCACTACGAGGACGGGGACCGCGACCGCATCCGGCTGGCCGGCGACTCGATCTTCTGGGCACCGATGAGCGCCTTCGCCGACGGGCACAGCGCCGTCGCCCCGACCTACGTGTACCGCTACGACTACCAGACGAAGGTGCTCGAGGCCACGGGCTTCGGGGCCACGCACGCCACCGAGCTGTTCAGCGTGTTCGGTGCCTACCGGGCCCCGATGGGTGCCGGTCTCGCCCTTGCCGACTGGCCCGCCACCGGCCGGGTCACCAAGAACGTCCAGACCCGCTGGGGCGGGTTCGCCCGCACCGGCGACCCGGGTTTCGGCTGGCCCGCCTACACCACCGCCGACCGCAAGGTCCTCGTCCTCGACGACCCCGACCACGTCGAGGCCGACCCGGACACCCTGCGGCGCCAGGCGTGGTACCGGGTGCATTCGCCGGCCTAGGCGGCCGTCGTGCACAACGAGAGAACACTCCTCAGCATCCACATCTCTGCTCCCTGAGGTGCGAGCGAAGCGAGCCACGAAGGGCTTCGCAACGTGTCTCACCAGGCCCTTCGTGGCTCGTCGCTAACGCTCCTCACACCTCAGGGATCAAAGGGGCAATCGCTGACGCTCCTCACACCTCAGGGATCAAAGGGGCAATCGCTGACGCTCCTCACACCTCAGGGAGCAAAGGGCGCTATCGCTCCTCGCACCTCAGGGAGCAGAGGGTGCACCCCACAGACCAGCGGTTTGTTGTTCTTTCGGAGCGGGTCAGCCGAACTCCCAGACCGACGGGGGGGCGGCGGCCAGGAACGACAGGACGAGCGGGTTGAACAGCTCGGGCGATTCGACGGGCAGGATGTGGGTGCCCGGGATCACGGCCAGCCGGGCCGCCGGCAGCGTCCGCGACAGCTCGAGCGCGTGCTCGAGGCGGACGAGCCCGCGATCGCCGACCACCACCAGCGTCGGTACCTCGACGTGGGTGAATTCGCTGACCTCGCATTCCAGTTCGGCGGCGAGCATCCGGACCGCCTTGTCGAAGACTGTCTCGAAATGCTCGGGCCCGTCCGGTGACGTGGTGTCGTAGTAGATGCGCAGGTAGTCCATCGTCACCGGGTCGCGGCGAGACACCCGGGAGATGAACTCGTCGGCCATCCGGCCGGCACGGTTCAGGTATCCGCCGACGAACACCAGCCGATGGACGAGGTCCGGGCGGTCCCGGGCGACGAGCAGGGCGACGGTGCCGCCGTCGGCCCATCCCACCAGATTGGCCGGCCGGCGCACGACGGTCTCGAGATAGACGATCGTGCGTGCCACGATCCGGTCGAGGTGGAACTCGCCGGGGAGGTCGGGACTGTGACCGTGACCGGGCCGTTCGGGTACGAACACCTGCTGACCGGCGTCGAGGAAGGCGGGGATCTGCGTTCCCCACGTCGACGCCGACGCGAACAGCCCGTGGAGCAGGACCATCGGCGGGCCGTATGACTCGCCGGCGGTGAAGTGCCAGATCGTCGCGTCGGCGATGTCCACGTAGACGCCGCCGTCGACGCGTTCGCCGGCGTGAACCTGTCGCATCGCGCTCCCTCGAATCTCGCCGGACGTGTCGACCTGCAGGACATGGTCGCAGAGTCGGGTGCCGGTTCGGGGCATCGTTGGCGAATCGAGATGGCACGGATGACTCGCACCGGGCGGCCCACCGGTCCGATCGCGTGAAAATATGTGCCGAGCCGTGTCGTGGGATAGGTTCTCTTCGGGGCGCTAAGGGTCGGGACGGGGGTCACTCGAAGGGTGGCGAATGCACGTGTCCTGGAAAACCCGCGGCGAGTCGCGTTGTCGACGTAGCCGTGGGCCGGCGTTGTTGCTGGTGGGCCTGCTGTTGGCCGGCATCGCCTCGATCGGGGCGCCGTCGACACCGGCCGCGCAGGCGGCGCCGGGGGATCCGCCTGCGCCGCTGAACCTTCGCGATCTCGGTTCGTCGCCGACCATCGCGTTCCCGGGACAGCAGGGCGAGGTGAGTCTGTCCCTCGCGGTACCGCCGGATCTCGCCCCCACCGAATTGCGCGGCGTCACGCAGTATCCCGCTTTCGTCACCGGCGGCAACATCGACGTCCTGCAGGAAGGCCGGCTGATCTCGCGGACGCCGATCAATCCGGCTGTGAATTCGCCGATCTCGCTGTCGCTACGCGGCGTGCGGGTCGAACGCAACGCCGCCGACATCGTCCTGCGGACCTATCTGCGCACGGCCGGATCGTGTCTGTTCGACCCCGATTCGGGGTTGCGCATCCAGAACGCGACCGTCACATACGGTGGCCGGGAAGCCGCGCCGAACAGCGTCGCCGAGTTCCTGCCGCCGGTCCTGCGCAAGCTGACCATCTTCGTCCCCGACGACGTGCGGCCCGCCGAGGGCGCTGCGGCCGTGTCTCTCGCGACCGCCGTGATCGCGAATTACGGTGCGGCGACAGTGGAGATCGAGACGGACTCGCTGCCGCGCGGCGATGCCGCACCTGACGAGGAGATCGAACCGCTCGAGCGGCAGATCGTCATCAACTCGGCCCTGCCCGACGGACTCAGCCTGGGGCCGGGTGCAGGCTGGCCGGTGTTGCGGATCGGCGGCAGCGAGGACGACCTGGAGACCCAGGTCGAGTTCCTCACCTCTGATCTCTCGTCGATCGCCGTCAGCTCCGCGGCCGTGGCCGGACCGCCTTTTGCCGCACCGCAACTCGCGCCGGAGGTCACCACGCTCGCCGAACTGGGCGTGGGGGACCAGCGCGTCTCGGCGACCGGCTGGCCGACCATCTCGTTCGGGGTCGACCAGACGCGCCTGGGACGGCCGTCTCAGAACGTGCGAATGCAGCTGAAGGGCACCTACACCCCGATGGGCGGCCAGATCGCGGTGTCCGTCGGGGACCGGGTCATCGCCTCCTGGCCCGCCGACTCCTCCGGCAGCTACAACTCCTGGGTCGACATCCCCGCCGATCTGCTGACGCGTTTCACCGAGGTCACCGTCACCTACAACCACGGCGACGTCGGCGAGCAGTGTGGCGCGGGAGTGCGCAGTTCGCTGAGCCTGGACTCCTCCGGTGAGGTGCGATCCGAGGTCGCCGACCCACCGACACCATCCGGGTTCGCATCGTTGCCGCAGGCGTTGATGCCGCGGAACTCGTTGGCCTGGACCCGCGGTGACGTCGCCGACGTCGCCCGCGCGGTGGCGCTGATGTCGGGCCTGCAGCGACTGTCGGCGGTGCGTCTCGGAGTCGACGTCGTACCGCTCGACGACGCCATGTCGGCCTCGGCCCCCGCGGTCGTCATCGCCGCGGACGGCCAGGGATTGCCCGAGCTGTCGCTGCCGGTGACCGCCGACGGCGGCACGGTCTCGGTGCTCAATCCCGACGGCCGCCGCGCCGAGGTGCTGCTGTCGCCGACCGTGCGTTTCGGTTCGCTGCAGGTGGCCCGTGATGCCGGCCGGTCGGTGCTGGTCGCGACCTCGACGAACGACGCCGCTGATCTCGACGCCCTGCTCGACTGGCTGGCCGCCGATCCCGATCGCTGGCCGTCGCTGAACGGCGACGCCTTGTTGCAGGTGTCCGGCCAGGAGCCGGTGCTCGTGGTCGATGACGACGCGCAACAGCCGGAGTCGTCGACCGGCGACACGTCCTGGGTGGCGTTCGCGGTCGTCGGGGTCGGCAGCGTGGTGGTTGCGGCCGTCGCGGCGACCCTCATCCTGCGCCGTCGACGGCAACGGACCGCCGAGAGCTGACCGGCGTGCCCGAGGCTCCCGCGACGACCACGGCCCAGAACCCGGAACCGTCGACCCCGGATCCGGGGTCGGCCGGCACGACGAGTGCGGTCACCACACTCGTCGGGATCGTCACGCGCCGCAAACCCGAGACGCCGCACCCCGCATTCGTCGATCACCCGGAGTGGCTGGTGGCGGCCAGATGGTTGTTCCTGATCGGGTGCACGGCCCTGGGGTTCTGGAACACCATCGTCGCGATCGTCGACGAGTTGATGGCGCAGACGCTCATCCTCTACGTCCCGGTGCTGGTCGTCCTCGCGCTGATCGCCGTCATCGGGGTGTCGTGGCGCACCGTCGACGAACTGCCGATCTACGACCGGCAGACCGACGTCATCGTCGGCATCGTGGCGCTGATCCTCGCGCTGGCGATGAAGTATCTGGTCAACCCGCGCTATGCGCGCGCGTACCTCACCACCCACATGGATCTGCTCGCCCTGTGGTTGTTCGTCTTCGGCGCCGCGGTTCTGCTCTTCGGGCTGCGTCCGGTCGCCCGCTACCGGTGGGTGTGGCTGCTGTTGGTGCTCATCTTCCCGCCGCCGGTCCGCGCCGTCGTGCTGATCATGGGTGGGACGTCGCTCGCCGCCGGTTTCGTGGTGGTGCTGATGGCCGTCGCCGCGACCGCGATCGCGGTGGGTCGGACCTGGCGCCGAAAATTGGTCGCGGCGCTGCTGGCCGGTGCGGTGGGCCTGGTCGCGCTGTTCGTGCTCGACGCGCTCGGCGCGCCCCGGAACATCGTCGTGCCCTATCCGGGCCTGATCGCGGCCCTCGCGACGTCGGCCTACATGCTGGTCGACTATCGGCGGCGCGGCGGCCGGCAGTGGTCGCCGCCCGAGGCCGGCCAGATCAGTCCGCCGAAAGTCCCGTTCGTGGGCCGGCCGGGTCTGGTGGTGCTGCTCGTGGCGGTCCTGCTGGCGCTGTGCCCCACCCCGCCGGTGGGTAGCAACTACCAGAGCAATCGCTATCCGCAGCTCGGTATCGGTGAGCCGCTCGTGGTCCCGGTCGGCTGGCGGCAGGAGTCCCTGGGTGTCTACGGGTGGGTGTCACGCCTCTACGGGCCGGGGTCCGTGCTGATCCGCCAGGTCCTGGTGCAGACCCGCGGCAACCGCGCCTACGACAAGTTCGCGCGTCCCCGGCGGGTGGTCGTCGACAGCGTCGACAGCAGGCGGCCACTCGTCCTCGACGTCTACCCGGACATCTTCCGCTACGACCTGTCCAGCGAACGCACGAGCCTTCCGATCGAGGTGAACCTGTCGAACGGGGTCCGGGGTCGGGTGTGGAGTGTCGTCGACGACGAGCGCTACCTGACCTACACGGTGCTGTCCTGGCGGTGGAACAACGGCAACCGCACCCAGCAGGTCATGCTGTGGGCGGTCGACAACCACGAGCCCGAGGCCTACTTCCCGGAGCCGCGCATCACGATCCTCGCGAACATGAACTCGCTGATGACGATCCTCCTGCGGGGCAACTCGGTCCTGCTGGACACCGACCCGCAACTCAAGGACGAGGCCCTGCTCATCGGCTTGGCCGGGGAGCTCATCCGGGCCCAGCTCGGGGCCGCTCGGGGGGCCGGTGCATGAGCATCGACGAGGCCGGCCCCGGGCACGCCGCAGCCGCCGACAAGCCGGGGGTCGCGCGCAGCACGAGACCGACGCGTCCGGTGGCCGAACTGCTCGCCGACCCGGACTACCGGGCGCAGGCCCTCGAAGACGCCGTCAACCGTCTCCGCAACGCCGACGAGGACATGTCGGCCTCGGTGGCCTTCAGCCGGATTCAGAAGATCATCGGGTTCACGCTGCTCGGCATCATCGCCGTCGCGATGGTGATCGAACCGGTCGGGACCTGCGCCACCCTGGTCTCGATCGCCACGATCGGATACGTGGTGACCCTCGCCGACCGCCTGGTGATCTTCCGGCGGGGACTGGTCAACGGTGCCATCCGCGTCTCCGACGAGGACGCCCGGTCCATCCCCGACGACGAGTTGCCCGCCTACACCGTGTTCGTCCCGGCCTACGGCGAGCCGGAGGTGGTGGGTCAACTGGTGGCCGCGATGGAGACGATCGAGTACCCACGGGACAAGCTCCAGGTCCTGCTGCTGCTGGAAGAGGACGACGAGCCGACGATCGAGGCGGCGCGCGGGGTGGAGGAGAACGGGATCGTCACGGTCGTCCTGACACCCCCGGCGCAGCCGCGGACCAAACCGAAGGCCTGCAACTACGGCATGCACTTCGCCACCGGCGACATCGTCACCATCTTCGACGCCGAGGACAAACCCGACCCGCTGCAGCTGCGTCGGGCGGTGTACGTGCTGAACAACTCCGGCGACGACTCGGTGGTCTGCGTGCAGGGCAAGCTCAGCTTCCACAACGTGCGCGACAACATGCTGACCGAGTGGTTCACGGCCGACTACGGCATCTGGTTCGGCTTCCTGCTGCCGGGCATGATGGTCAGTCGCGCGCCGATCCCGTTGGGCGGCACGTCGAATCACTTCCGGCGCGATGTCCTCGACACGATCGGCGCCTGGGACCCCTACAACGTGACCGAGGACGCCGACCTCGGGGTCCGCATCGCCGACCACGGATACCGCACCCTGGTGCTCGACTCGGTCACGATGGAAGAGGCCAATGTCGATGCCATCAACTGGGTCCGCCAGCGTTCCCGTTGGTACAAGGGCTACATGCAGACGTGGCTCGTCCACATGCGGCACCCGGTCAAGCTCTGGCACATCCTCGGGCCCGTCGCGTTCGTGCGCTTCACGCTGCTGATCGCCGGGACCCCGGTGATCGCCTGCCTGAACATGGTGTTCTGGCTGATCCTGGCGCTGTGGATCGGCGGACAGCCACCGGTCGTCGCCGAGCTGTTCCCCGGACCCATCTACTACCTGTCGCTGATCTCGCTGCTGCTGGGCAACGGGGCAGCGCTGTACATGAACCTCGTCGCGATCCGCGAGGACGATCGCAGCGAACTGCTCGGTTCGGCCCTTCTCATCCCCCTGTACTGGCTGATGATGAGTGTCGCCGCCATCAAGGGCATGTGGCAGATCCTGGTCAATCCGTCGTACTGGGAGAAGACCTTTCACGGTCTGTCGACGAGCAGTTCGCCGGACACCGATCCCGACGGGCAGGAGCCGACGTGACCCGCCGTGTCCCGGCCTCGGTGCTCATCTTCCTCGCGACGTGGATCCCGTACCTCGTCATCGGGGTCTACCTCGTCAGCGAGGTGCAGCTGTTCTTCGGCGACGCGCTCTCGAGGGTGCAGTCGGCACAGAGCGTGCTGTTCAGTCGGACACCGCATCTCGCGGCGATCGGATTCATCTTCACCCCGCTGACCGCCATCGTCCAGCTGCCGCTGACCGCGCTCACCCCGTGGATCCCGGAGATGACGACGCAGGCGCTCTCGGCGGTGATCATGTCGTCGGCGTTCATGGCCGGATCGGTGGTGCAGGCGTCGGGGATCGCGCGCGACCAGGGCCTGCGTCCGCTCGTGGCAGGCACTTTCACGATCTTCTACGCGATCAATCCGATGATCGTCCTCTATGCCGCGAACGGGATGAGCGAGGCGCCGTACCTCTTCTTCTTGGCCTGGGCCACCCGTCGTCTGATCCGGTGGGTCTCCTCAGACGACGTCCACGAGCTCGTGGTGGCCGGGATCGCGCTCGGCCTGTCCTATTTCACCCGCTACGACGGCGGTGCCGCCGCATTGGCCGCGGCCTTCGTGGTCGGATGGGTGACCTACACACGCCGCGACCGCCGAAAACGGGTGTCGCGCACGCTCCTCGACATCACCCTGGTGGTGGCGCCCAGCGCCCTGGCCTTCCTCGCCTGGGCGGCGGCGGGCTGGCTCATCACGGGTGACGCGTTCGCGCAGTTCACCTCTGAATACGGCAACGCCGCGATCATCGCGCAGTCCGGCGGTAGCGGGTCGTCGACGACCGGGGATGCGATCGGGTTCTCCCTCACCGAGATCTTCATCCTCGCGCCACTGCTTCCGATACTCATTCTCGGAGTCATCGGGGTCCGTGCCCGACGTCATCGGCTTGCGGCGATGTTGCCCGCACTGCTGATCGTGGCCGTGCTGGCGTTTCAGGTCTTCGGTTACTCACGCGGTTCGACGTTCGGCTTTCTTCGGTTCTACATGACCGTGGTCCTGCTCGCCGCGGTCATCGCCCTGTTGTCTGTGCCCCTACGGCAGCAGGTTCCGATGCGTCGCGAGGGCAGGCATTCGGACATTCTGCCGCCCCGCCCCTATGCCTCGCGTTGGAGTAACAAGATCGCCGCGACGATCGTGATCGTCGTGGTCGCCACCGCGATCCCGGTCACCGCCGCCGGGATGACGTCACCCAAGTACGCGCCGCAGGAGTTCGCACTCGGATCGGTGGTCGATCCGCGCCCGGACTCGGTGGACCAGAAGTACCTCGGCGAGCAGCGCATCGTGCGGTCGTTCTCCACCGAGCGGGCGCTGGCGCAGTATCTCGACGGTCTGGACCTGCCCGACGGCGCGGTGTTGTGCGACACCGTGTACGGCTTCGCGGTGGTGGTCCAGTCCGAGCGGCCGCGCCAGTTCGTCATCCCGTCGGATCGCGACTTCGCGCAGCTGCTCAACGACCCGGTCGGCGGCGGTGTGCGCTACTTCCTCACCGTCCCACCGGAAGGTCGGGGACTCTCCGACGCGGTCAACCAGCGGTATCCGACCATCTACGAGAACGGCGCCCAGATCGGGGTTCTCGTCCTCGAGGCGCGCAACCAGGGCGCGGATCTGCCGGACTGGCGGCTGTATCAGCTGGTGTGAGCCCGAGCGGACCGTCGCACGCGGTCAGGAGGCGTACTCGCGCACCACATTCCAGGCCGGGTCATGCAACCCGATGTCGTACGTGCACTGCGCGCCGCGCGGATCCGGGACTAAGGACCACAGCAGCGTGCCGGCGACCCCGGCGTCGCGGTGGCGCGCGATGATGGTCTCGAACTGTTCGGCCCGGTTCGTGATCGAGCCACATGAGCCGGCGCGTATCCCGATCTCATTGACCACGAGCGGTTTTCCGAGCTCGCGAGCCTGCGCCAGTCGTGCGCGCAGATTGCTGCCCGCGGGCCCCGATTCGGGATCGACATCGGAGCGGTAGTCGTGGAAGTCGAGCACGTCGACGCCGGCCGAGCCCAGGACCTCGGCATAACCCGCGCCTGCGAGGCCGCACTGGTCGCCGCCCACCACTCCAGAGAAGATCGGACGGTCGGCGTCGTAGGCCCGGAGATGGGCGCCGGCGCGGTCGAAGAACGCGCGCAACACGGCCGTGGCATCGTCGGGACACGTTCGCGCCTCCCAGTTGCACGAGGCCGGACCGCATTCGCTCGCCTCGGGCTCCCCGACGAGTTCCCAGCCGGCGATCGACGGCTCGTCGTGCCAGCGGGTCACCGCGATCTCGACCCACTCCGCGTACGTCAGCCCGCCGACGATCTCCTGGCTCTGCCAACCGTCGACATAGAAGTCGCGTTCCTTGAACCGCTCGTCCTCGCAGTCGCCCGAGCCTCCGGTGAGGACCGGCAGGACCATCTGGTGATGCCGGGCCGCGGCCTGGAAGACCCGGTCGATCGGCCCGAAATCGATGAGCCCGCTGCGCTTGTCGACGGCGAAGACCGAGTACAGGTTGAATCGGGTCAGCGCGCGGGGCGGGAGTCTGTCGAAGTACCCGTCGGCATCGACCTGGGCGCCGCAGCCGCGGTTGACCGACCAGTCGGTGCTGAGCTGATACGCATTGAAACCCGCGGGCCACCAGGGTTTTCCGTCGAGTACCAGGCCGGTGGGAGTGGTCGAGGCCCGATGCGACTGGGTGATCTGGGGAGGTCCCGGATCGGGGGTGCGCGCACACCCCGCGAGGCACAGCACGACGACGGCGATCGCGGTGACGAACAACCCGACCGCCCGCTTGTGCGTGCGCCGGCGGACCACAAGGTGCAGGCTACCCGTCACCTAGGGTGTCGGTATGTCGACGGGGTTGCGCAGGGCGGGTGCGGGAGTGGCCGACGGAGGGCGGCGGCGGTGGCGCGCCGCGGCCGGCGCGCTGGCCGTCGCCGCGGTCCTGTCCGCGTGCGGGACAGACACGGTCGAGCCCGCAGCACCGGGTCCGACCACGATCGGCTCGAGCACGACGAGCCCGTCGCCCACCCCGTATTCATCGGGCCCGTACTCGCCCACCGAGAGCGCGCCGACGATCGTCTACCGCCCGCCGTACATCGAGCGGACCGAGTGGACCGACACCGACGTCGGTCCGAGCCTCTCGGTGTTCCCCACGAATTCCGGGCGCTACACCACCGACCCCGGCGCGATGGCCGCCGCGTGGGCGGAGGTCGTCGCTCTCGACCCCACCGCCGACACCCCCGGAATGCAGGCCCAGTTCGATTGCCACTGGCGGTTCGCCCGCATCGTCGAACCCGAGAAGCCCAGCTGGAACCTCGAACCCGGCCGGCCGGTCGTCGCCGAGGAGGACATGGTCGGCGCCGGCTGCAACCCCGGCTTCGCCGAGGAATGAAACGTACTGCGGTGTGAGCGAGGCGGCCCGGCAGTGGTTGTGTTCTGTCGGATCAGCGCGTGGAATGCACGCGGCGGTTGCCGATGATCCGGCACACGACGTAGATCGCGAACGAGATGATCGTGACGAAGACCGACACGGGCAGCTTGGGAGCGAGCGACATCAGCAGCCCGCCGACCGCCGCGACCTCGGCGAACACGACCGACAACACCAGCGTGCGCGTCGGATTCGACGTGACGCGGGCGGCGGCGGCGCCCGGGGTGATCATCAGCGACATCACCAGCAGCGCGCCGATGATCTGCACGCCCTGCGCGGCCGCCAGGCCCATGATGATCGCGAACACCACCGACAGGGTGCGGATGGGTACCCCCCGCGCCTGCGCGACCCGGGGATCGGTGGAGGCGAACAGCAGTGGCCGGTAGATGACGGCCAGCACGACGACGACGATGCCCGTGGTGATGGCGATCGCGACCAGGCCGTTGATGCCGACGCTCACGACCTGACCGGTCAGCAACGCGAAGCCGGTCCCGATCCGGCCGTACAAGGCCAGGAACAGGACGCCGATGCCGAGGCCGAACGCCATCACGACGCCGATCACCGAGTCGCGCTCCCGCGCCTTGTTGCCGAGGAAGCCGAACACCGCCGCGGCGATGACCGCGCCGATGACGCCGCCGAGGTTCACGCTGAACCCGATCAGCAGGGCCGCCGCGGCACCGGTCACCGACAGTTCGCTGGCGCCGTGCACCGCGAAGGACATCTGCCGGGCGACGATGAGCGGGCCCAGCAGGCCGCCCAGGAGGCCGAGCAGCACCATCGCGAGCAGTGCCTGCTGCATGAAGTCGTAACCCAGCAGGTCGATGGTGGTGGAGAAATCCCAGAGGTCGCTCAACGAACGGTCGACGGAGAGGTGGGTGACGCTCACGCCGGACCGCCTCGCCTCGCGACACCCGGTTCGCTGTCGGCGGCGCAGTGATGGGCGTCCTCGCCGCCGATCACGACCAGACGGCCGTTGACGCGCAGCACCTCGACGTCGCTGCCGTACAGCTCGCTCAACGTCTCCGTCGTCATCACCTCATGCGGCTCGCCGATGCGGAACCGGCCGTCGACGAGGTACAGGACCCGGTCGACAAAGGGCAGGATCGGGTTGATCTCGTGGGTCACGAACACGACGGCCGTCCCGGCGTCCCGGCGCCGGCGATCGATGAGGTCCACGACCACCTGCTGATTGGTCGGATCGAGACTGGCGAGCGGCTCGTCGCAGAGCAGCAGCGCGGGATCGCTCACCACCGCCTGGGCAACGCGTAGCCGTTGCTGCTCGCCGCCGGACAGGACGCCCAGCGGGGCGTCGGCGTACGGCAGGGCGTCCACCGAACCGAGCGCGGTGTCGACGAGTGCGCGTCGTCGTGCCCGGCCCCGCAGTCCGACACCCCAGCGGCCGCCGTCGACACCGAACCCGACGAGGTCCCGGCCGCGGATGGCCATCGGGTCGGCGTCGTCCTCGGCGTGCTGCTGGGGGATGTAGCCCACGGCGTCGGTGGTGGTCACGGTGCCGCGGTCGAGCGCGTACTGGTGCAACAGAACCCGCAGGAACGACGTCTTGCCGGAGCCGTTCGGCCCGAGGACCGCGACGAACTCACCCGGTTCGATCGTCAGGTCGAGGTCGTCCCAGAGAACCCGGTCGCCGAACGCGAGCCGGGCGCCGGTGAACTCCACGACCGGCCTGCCCGTGCCTGCCCCGGTCGAGTCGCCTGCCCCGGTCAATTGGAGCCGGAACCCAGCGCCGCGGTCAGGGCGTCGATCTGGGCGCCCTGCCACACGACGTAGTCGGTGACGCCGTCGGGCAGGGTCTCGGTGAACTCCACGACCGGGACGCCCGCGGAGCGCGCGACGTCGAGCATGGCCTGTGTCACCGGGTCCACGGCCTGGGTGTTGTAGATCAGCACCTTCGCCCGACGGTCGGCCAGGATGTCCTGCAGTGCCGCACGGTCGGCGGCCGCGGGTGACTGGCCCTCCTCGACGGCCTGGGTGAAACCGGCCGGCGCGATGTCGACGAGCCCGGCCTCGGTCAGCATGTAGCCCGCGAGCGGCTCGGTCTGGGCGACCTCGGTGTCGGCGTGCTGCTCCCGGATGGTGCTGAGCTTCGCGCGCAGACCGTCGATGCCGGTGGTGAAGGTCTCGGCGTTGGCGCGGTAGGACTCCGCGTTGCCCGGGTCCTTCTCGGCCAGTGCGTCGGCGACCTTGTCGGCCACCTGGGCGACGACGGGGAGGTCGTAGAAGACGTGCTCGTTCTGGTCGCCGTGCGCGTGGTCGTGAGCACCGTCGGAGTGATCGCCGGACGCGTGCTCGTCGCCGTGATCGCCACCGGCCTCGTCGGCATGCTCGTCGCTGCCGAGCAGGGCGTAGGCGTCGACCGCCGTCGCGTCCGAGTTGGCCGCCGCCTCCTCCATGTAGGAGTCGTAGTGGCCGCCGTTGAACACGAGGATGTCGGCATCGGCGATCGTCGCGGTGTCCGCTGCCGAGGGCTCGAACTCGTGCGGATCACCGTCGGCGTTGGTGTACAGCGCGGTCACCTCGGCGTTGTCGCCGGCGACCGCGGCCGCCACCGAACCCCAGACGTTCGTGGACGCGACCACGGTCGGGGGGCCGTCGGTCCCGCCGGAGTCGCTGGAGCAGGCGGACAACACCAGGGCGGCGGCGGACAGCACACCGGCCGTGGCCAGCAGGGATTTCTTCATCGACAACCTTCACGCAAATGACAATCGTTACCGAAAGCAGTCTAGGTGATCGCGGCGACGGGCGTGCAGGATGTCCGCAGGCCGGGGGACTCCTCGCCCGACACGGCGTTTCTCTATGGTGGAGACCATGACCTCGAGCCCGTCCCCGCGGCGTGTCGCGCTGATCTCCGTGCACACCTCGCCGCTGGCGCAGCCGGGCACCGGCGACGCCGGCGGGATGAACGTCTACGTCTGGCAGACCGCGACGCGGCTGGCCCGTCGGGGAGTCGAGGTCGAGATCTTCACCCGCGCGACGTCGTCGGCCGACCAGGCGTCGGTCGCCGCAGCGCCGGGGGTGACGGTGCGCAACGTCGTCGCCGGCCCGTTCGAGGGCCTCGACAAGCGCGACTTGCCCGCCCAGCTGTGTGCGTTCACGGCCGGGGTCCTGCGGGCCGAGGCCGCGCAGGCGCCCGGTCACTACGACGTCATCCACTCGCACTACTGGCTCTCCGGCCAGGTGGGGTGGCTCGCCCGCGACCGGTGGGGTGTCCCCCTGGTGCACACCGCGCACACCCTGGCCGCGGTCAAGAACGCATCGCTGGCCGACGGCGACACCGCCGAGCCGCAGCTACGGGTCATCGGGGAGCAGCAGGTGGTCGGGGAGGCCGATCGCCTGGTCGCGAACACCCAGACCGAGGCGACCGAATTGCTCTCGATGTACGGTGCCGCCGCCGACCGTATCGACGTGGTGACCCCGGGTGCCGATCTCGACTGTTACACACCGGGTTCCGTCGCGGCCGCCCGCGCGGAGCTCGGCCTGGACCCCGACGAGATGATCGTGACGTTCGTCGGGCGCATCCAACCGCTGAAGGCCCCGGACCTCCTCGTCGACGCGGTCGCGCCGCTCATCGGTGAGTCCGCCGCGACCGGGCGGAAGCTGCGGGTGCTCATCGTCGGCGGGCCGTCGGGGTCGGGGCTGCAACGGCCCACCGCGCTGATGGATCAGGTCGCCGAACTCGGGATCGCCGATTCGGTCACCTTCCTGCCGCCCCAGCCGTCGAACCGTCTGGTGCAGGTCTACCGGGCATCGGATGTGGTTGCCGTGCCCAGTCATTCGGAGAGTTTCGGACTGGTCGCGATCGAGGCGCAGGCCTGCGGGACGCCCGTCATCGCCGCGAATGTGGGTGGCCTCGGGGTGGCGGTCGACGACGGCCGGACCGGAGTGCTGGTCAACGGGCATCGGGTCGGGGACTGGACGAATGCGCTGGAAAAGCTTCTCGCGCAACCCGATCGACTCGTCGAGCTCGGACAGCACGCCCGCGCCCACGCCGAGCAGTTCTCCTGGGAACACACGGTCGATCAGCTTCTCGAGAGTTACGGCCGGGCTATGCGGTCGTTCGCCGCGCACCAGCGCCCGGCGTCGCCCGAGGTGTCCGCTACGGCCGCGGCCTCGGCGCGCCTCCGACGCCGCTGGCGTCGTCGGCGCAACCGGGTCACCGTCTGACGCTGCGCCGAAATCGCCCGCTGCGCAAGGGGTTCCCGATATCACCGACGAGAGGATGCCGTGAGTCGCAACGAGGTCGTCGACCTGCTGGAGAAGACGCTGGGCGAGAACGAGATCGCCTTCGCACGCAAGAGCGGCGGCGGGGCCGACGTCGATCACGTGGTCGTCGAGCTGCCCGGCGAACGCAAACTGAAGACCACCGTGCTGCTGACGGCGAGCGAGCACGGCGTCCGGGTGGAGGCCTTCGTGTGCCGCCGGCCCGACGAGAACCACGCCGGCGTGTACAAGTACCTGCTGAAGCGCAACCGCCGGCTGTACGGCGTCGCCTACACCATCGACAACACCGGTGACATCTACCTCGTCGGCCGGATCTCCGCCGACGGGTTGAGTTCCGGCGAGGTCGACCGGATCCTGGGGCAGGTCCTCGAGGCCGCGGACGGGGATTTCAACACCCTGCTCGAACTCGGGTTCCTGACCTCGATCCAGCGGGAGTGGGCGTGGCGGGTGTCCCGCGGCGAATCGCTGCGCAACCTGCTCGCCTTCGAGCACCTCATCGACAAGGAGTCCCTGCCGGAGGCGGGGAAGCCGCTCGAAGGCCGCTACGTACCGGGTGAGTCGGTCGTCGACGGTGCGCAGAGCGTCACCGAGGATCCGTCGACCGCCGAATCGGACGAATCGTAGACTCTCTCGAGAGAGGTCCACGTCACATCGTATCAACGTGCGTTGATACGATGTGGTCGAGAAATTCCCCAATGGAGGTGTCATGAGCTTCACGAGTCCGTTCCCCGACGTCGAGATCCCGGACGTGAGTGTGTTCGAGTTCCTGTTCGGCGCGGTGGCCGAGGAGGACCTCGCCCGTACCGCGCTGGTGGACCCGAAGTCGGGGGCGACGACCACCTATGCGCAGCTGATCTCGCAGATCGAGGCGGCGGCGGGCGCGTTGGCGTCGCGGGGGATCGGCGTGGGCGACGTGGTGGGCATCCTGTCGCCCAACATCCCGGCGTTCGCGACGGTGTTCCACGGGATTCTGCGGGCCGGCGGCACCGCGACGACGATCAACGCACTCTTCACCGGGCCCGAGATCGCCAAGCAGCTGCGGGATTCCGGCGCCAAGATGCTGGTGACCATCTCGCCGATGCTGGAGCAGGCCAAGGCCGCCGCCGACGAGGTCGGGCTGGCGGATGCCGACCTGATCGTCCTCGACGGCGAGGGCCAGGACGCCTCCGGCCACCCGAATGCGGCGGACCTCCTGGGCGCCGGACTGGCCGCACCGGAGGTGTCGTTCGATCCGGCCACGCACGTCGCGGTCCTGCCGTATTCCTCCGGTACCACCGGGAATCCGAAGGGCGTCGCGCTCTCGCATCGCAACCTGGTCGCCAATGTCGCGCAGATCCGACCGTTGCAGGGCATGGGCGCCGACGACGTGGTGATCGCGGTGCTGCCCTTCTTCCACATCTACGGGATGACGGTGCTGCTGAACGCGGCGCTGTACAACCGGGCGTCGCTGGTCGTGATGCCGCGGTTCGACCTCGTCGAGTTCCTCGAGAACATCCAGAACCACAAGGTCACCATGGCCTACATCGCACCGCCGGTGGCCGTGGCGCTGGCCAAGCACCCGATCATCGACAACTACGACCTGTCCTCGCTGCACACGATGATGTCGGGCGCGGCGCCGCTGGACGACGAGCTGGGCCAGGCCGTCGCCAAACGTCTCGACCTGCACATGCTGCAGGGCTACGGCATGAGTGAGCTGTCGCCGGTGAGTCACATCATCCCGGCCGACACACCCGGCCTGCTGGGTCAGCAGGACCCCCCGCTGTCCTCGACCGGGTGGGCGGTGCCGAACTCCGAGAACAAGATCGTCGACCCCGCATCGGGGGCGGAGATCGAGCTGCCGAGCGAGGGACTGTCCGAGCCGGGCGAGCTGTGGGTCAAGGGGCCGAACGTGATGCTGGGCTACCTCAACAACGATCAGGCGACCGCCGACACCATCGACGCCGACGGCTACCTGCACACCGGCGACATGGCGCAGGTCGATCCGACCGGCTGCGTCTACATCGTCGACCGGCTCAAGGAGCTCATCAAGTACAAGGGCTACCAGGTGCCGCCCGCCGAGCTCGAGGCGCTGCTGCTCACCAACGACAAGATCGCCGACGCCGCGGTCATCGGCGTGATCGAGGCGGAGTCGGGCGAGGAGATCCCCAAGGCCTTCGTGGTGCGCCAGCCCGATGCGGAGATCACCGCCGACGAGGTCATCGAGTTCGTGGCGTCGAAGGTGGCCCCGCACAAGAAGGTCCGGGCCGTCGAGTTCATCGAGACGATCCCCAAGTCGGCCTCGGGCAAGATCCTGCGCAAGGACCTCCGCAAGTAGTCTCTGCGGCATCCGTATGACGTTGTGCCCGGAAACCGGGCACAACGTCATACGGATTTTTGTGCGTCACGGGATCTCGTGGGGCGGGATGTCGTCGTAGGAGGCCGCTTCGGCGCCGGTTCGCTTCTGATGCCAGTAGGTGAACGCCCACAGCACGACGCCGAGCAGGAGTAGCCAGGCCGCGATCACGTACTGCTGGTTGTCGGCGCGGGCAAACGGGAGGGTGAGCGCCCCGGAGGTCACGGCGCCGAGCACCGCAACCGGCGTATAGGTGCGGAAGTGGTTGTGTCCCACGTGATCCTTGCGCAGCACCAGGACGGAGACGTTGACGACGGTGAACACCGCGAGCAGCAGCAGTGCGGTGGTGCCGCCGAGCAGTCCGACGATGGAACCCTTCGGGTCGGCGCTGACGTAGACCAGTAGGCACAGCGCGATGACGGTGGTGAACACGATCGCGGCGAACGGGGTACGGCGTCCGGGATGGACGTAGGCCAGGAACTTGGGCAGGACCCCCTGCTTGGCCATGCCGTACAGCAGCCGGCTGGCCATCATCATGTTGATCAGGGCCGTGTTGGCCACCGCGAACATCGAGATCCACGGCAACAGCTCGGTCATCGGGAAGTCCGGGGCGGCGGTCTGCACGACGTCGACGAGCGGCGTCTCGCTCTCGGCGAGCACACCCACGGGCACGATCGCGACCGCGAGGATCGCGATGAGCACGTACACCACCGCGGTGATCCCCAGACCACTGAGCATGACCTTGGGGAAGATCCTGGTCGGTTCCTTGCACTCCTCGGCCATGTTGACCGAATCCTCGAAGCCGACCAGTGCGAAGAACGCCAGCGCCGTCGCCGCCGACACCGCGATGAGGATGTTCCTCTCCTCCGGCGATTCGAAAACCACCACCGCATCCCAGTGATCGGCGTTGCCACCGAACACGAAGAACAAGGCGATGAAGATGACCAGCAGGAGACCCGTCAGCTCGACAAGGGTCAGGACCACGTTGGTGCCCACACCTTCGGCGACGCCGCGGAAGTTGATGAACATGACCAGCAGCAGGAAGCCGATCGCGATGAACAGCAGAGCGGGGTGCGTCGCATCCGGGGACTCGCCGCCGTTGATGCCGGTCAGCATGTTCACCGCGAACGCGCGCGACGCGGTGGTCGCCGAGGTGATACCCGAGCACATGACGGTGAACAGCACGATGAACGTGATGAAGTGGACCCCGAAAGCCTTGTGTACGTACAGCGCAGCGCCGGCGGCCTGGGGATACTTCGTCACCAGTTCCAGATAGGAGAACGCCGTCAGCGTCGCCACCGCGAAGGCGATCAGGAACGGCAGCCACGCCGCGCCGCCGACCTCGCCGGCGACCTGGCCGGTGAGTGCGTAGACGCCGGTGCCCAGGATGTCGCCGATGATAAAGAGCAACAACAGCTTCCAGCCCAACACGCGTTTGAGCTCGGGCTGCTTCTCCGCATTCTGGCCGGTCGCGCCGGCGTCTGTACTGGCTGTCATGCGCTAACGCTAGACCCGCCCATGGCCGTTCGCGCGGCGAATCGACCGGTTCATTACCATTTCGTCGTCGCCAGGTGCGCGCCGGGGTCCGGCCGGGGGTTCCGGCGCCGGTGAGGAGAGGGTGCGCACCGACTGTGGAAAACTATCGGCCATGAGCAACGGCACCCTGATCCTGATGCGGCACGGCGAGAGCGAATGGAATGCGTCCAACCAGTTCACCGGCTGGGTCGATGTGGCGCTCACCGACAAGGGCAGGGCCGAGGCCGAACGCGGGGGCGAGCTCCTCGTCGAGCACGACCTGCTGCCCGACGTCGTCTACACGTCGCTGCTGCGCCGCGCGATCACGACCGCGCACATCGCCCTCGACCGGGCCGACCGGCTCTGGATCCCGGTGATCCGCGACTGGCGCCTCAACGAGCGCCACTACGGCGCGCTGCAGGGCCTGAACAAGGCCGAGACCAAGGAGAAGTTCGGCGACGAGCAGTTCATGCTGTGGCGTCGCAGTTACGACACCCCGCCGCCGGCGATCGAACCCGATGCCGAATACAGCCAGGTGGGCGACGCGCGGTACGCCGATCTCCCCGAGGTGCCGCTGACCGAGTGCCTCAAGGACGTCGTCGAGCGGTTCATCCCGTACTACCTCGAGACGATCGTCGCCGACGTCCGGGCGGGGAAGAACGTGCTGCTCGCGGCACACGGCAACTCGCTGCGCGCGCTCGTCAAGCACCTCGACGGCATCTCCGACGACGACATCGCCGGACTGAACATCCCCACCGGCAACCCGCTTCGTTACGACCTCGACGACGACCTGAAACCGCTCAACCCGGGTGGTACCTACCTCGACCCCGAGGCGGCCGCCGCGGGTGCCGCCGCGGTGGCGGCCCAAGGGCAGAAGTAGTCGGCGGGGTCCGTTCGGACATCCAGACGTGACACGTTTCGCCATGGCGTCGACGGTGTGGCGCGCGCTACATTAGACGGCATGGCGGACATGGGCACCCTGCGAATCGAGCACTCACCTGCCCAGGAGCGGTACGAGGCGATCCTCGTCGCCGATTCCCAGGGCGACGACGAGATCGTCGGTTATCTCGACTACGTCTCCGAGCCCTACCAGGTGGTCATCACGCACACCGTTATCCGCGAGCAGTTCAGTGGTCACGGGTACGCGGGCCAATTGGTCCAGGCGGTCCTCGAGGACATCCGGCGCGGCGGCAAGCAGGTCGTGCCGGTCTGCTCGTACGTGCAGCGCTTCATCGAACGTCACCCCGAGTTCGCGGACATGGCGGTTCCGGTTCCGCAATGACCGGTCCGGACACGGCCGCCCCGGTACCGGGGAAGCGCGCCGCCGCGTCGGCAAGGACTCCGGCCAACTCCGCGTGAACAACTGTCGAACACCTTTGTCAGATGTGCGTTCGGTGTTGGTCGAGCCGTAAGCTGCCCCTGTGACCGCCGCAATCTTCGCCGCGACGATCGCGTTCGTACTCGCGCTCTGCCTCGGTGTCGTGATCGGTCGACGCACCCGGGACCGGGACCGGTCCCGAGGGTTCGCGTTCCTCGATCGCATCCCGCGTCGTTCCGCATCCACCGCCGCCGAATTCGTTCCCGAGGCGACCCTCGGTCCCCGTGAGGTGCCGGCCTCGGCCGAGGTCCGTGACTCCGACGTGCAGGCGACCACCGACGACGGCCGCATGACCAAGGCCGGTCTGTTGAGCATGGTCGTGCGTAACACCGAGACCGCCATCGCCGTGGTCGACGAGTTCCGCGACGTCGTGCTGTACAACCAGCGGGCCGTCGAACTCGGGCTCGTACGCGAGATGCTGCTGGCCGACCCGGTGTGGGAGGCCGTGAAGGAAGTGCTCGACACCGGCGTCGAACGGCGCTTCGAGTTCAGCCCGCCGATGTCGAGTCTCGGTTTCGTCTCTACCGGCCGGACGCCCCGGCCCAGTGTCGAGCACGTGCGCTGTCACGCGCGGATCGTCGCGCAGGACGAGGAACGCTATGTCGTCGCGTACGGACTCGACGACACCGAACACAAACGCGTGGAGGCCACCCGGCGCGACTTCGTCGCCAACGTCTCGCACGAGCTCAAGACCCCCGTCGGCGCGATCGGGCTGCTCGCCGAGGCGTTGCTCGAGTCGGCCGACGACACCGATTCGGTGCAGCACTTCGGTCGCCGCGTCGTCGGCGAGACCAAGCGCATGGGCAACATGGTGAGCGAGCTGCTGGCGTTGTCCCGACTCCAGGACGGCGTCACACCGGAGTTCACCTGCATCGATGTCGACTCGCTCATCGACGACGCGCTGACCGCGGCGACGCTCGCCGCCGAGGCGGCGGCCATCGAACTGCGCGCCGACGGTCCGATCGGCGTCATCATCCGCGGCGACCGTCCGCTGCTGCTCACCGCACTGAACAACCTCATCTCGAACGCCATCTCGTACTCGGCGTCGGACACTGTGGTCTCGATCAGCCGCCGCGTGATCAAGATCGACGGGCGGCCGATGGTCGCCATCGCGGTGACCGACCGGGGGATCGGGATCGAGCCGGAGGATCAGCAGCGGGTCTTCGAGCGGTTCTTCCGGGTCGACAAGGCCCGGTCCCGGATGACCGGCGGCACCGGACTCGGACTGGCCATCGTCAAGCACGTGGCCGCCAATCACGGCGGGACCATCAACCTGTGGAGCAAACCCGGCACCGGCTCGACCTTCACGCTGTGCATCCCGGAGGACCTGTCCGACGCCGGCTGGCCGCCGGCAGCCCAGCAGGCGCTGTCGGATCCCGATGCGCCGCCCCGCGCACTTCCCTCCGCGGAGGGTGACGACCCATCTGCCCGACCCACCGAAGGAAACAAGAGTTGACCCACGTTCTGATCGTCGAGGACGAGGAATCGCTGGCGGATCCGCTGGCCTTCCTGCTGCGCAAAGAGGGCTTCGAGGCCAGCGTCATCACCGATGGCGCGCAGGCGTTGCCGACCTTCGATCGGGTCAGTCCCGACATCGTGCTCCTCGATCTCATGCTGCCCGGGATGTCCGGAACCGAGATCTGCAAGGCCCTGCGCACCCGGTCGAACGTCCCGGTGATCATGGTGACCGCGCGCGACAGTGAGATCGACAAGGTCGTCGGCCTCGAACTCGGCGCGGACGACTATGTGACCAAGCCGTATTCGGCGCGCGAGCTGATCGCCCGCATCCGCGCGGTGCTGCGGCGCGGCGGGGAGGTGCCCGACGACGGTCTGGAGATCGGGATCCTGGAGGCCGGGCCGGTCCGGATGGACGTCGAGCGACACACCGTGTCGGTCAACGGAACGTCGATCACGCTGCCGCTCAAGGAGTTCGACCTCCTCGAGTATCTGCTGCGCAACTCCGGCCGCGTCCTGACCCGGGGTCAGCTCATCGACCGGGTGTGGGGCGTCGACTACGTCGGCGACACCAAGACACTCGACGTGCACGTCAAGCGCCTGCGCTCGAAGATCGAGCCCGACCCGGCGAATCCGAAGCACCTCATCACCGTCCGCGGCCTCGGGTACAAGCTCGAGGCGTGAGCCGGCCGGGCCGCGGCGCCCCGGGGACTACTCCGGGGGCTGCAGCTCGTATTTGACGTCGGTCTCGCGGCGCTCGGTCGCGGCCTGCGTCGCCGGGTGGATCGCGATGAGCCCCAGCCCGTTCCGGCGCCGGCAGGCCGCTGCCAGCGCCGCATAGGCGGCCTCGCCGAGCAGCGCGGTGAGCTCGGGTGCGTACGACTCCCACACCTGCTTGGCCCCGATGTGGACGTCGGGGGAACCCGAGCAGTACCACTTCAGATCGTGGCCACCCTCGCCCCAGCCACGCCGGTCGAATTCGGTGATCGTCGTCTGGAGCACCTGGGTGCCGTCGGGGCGTTCGATCCAGTCCTGCTCACGACGGATGGGCAGCTGCCAGCACACGTCGGGTTTGACCGTGAGCGGTTCGAGTCCCTTGCGCAGCGCCATCGAGTGCAGCGCGCATCCGACGCCGCCGGAGAAACCGGGTCGGTTCAGAAAGATGCACGCGCCCTTGTGGAGTCGCGTCTTCAAGGCGGGCTCGTCGTCGAGGTCGCTCTCCTCGAGGTACCCCTTCGGGCCGACCGGGTCCTTGCCGGAGCCCTTCTTGTAGAACTGCCAGTCCTCGGGCGTCAGCATCGCGACGCCGCGGGCGAGGGTCTTGCGATCGTCCTTATCGGACAGATACGCGCCGTGACTGCAGCACCCGTCGGTCTCCCGGCCCGGGAGGATGCCCTGACATGCGGGTGTGCCGAACACACACGTCCAGTGCGAGAGCAGCCAGGTGAGATCGGCCCGGATGACGTGCTCGGGGTCGGCGGGATCGGCGAATTCGTACCATTCGCGCGGAAAGTCGAGTTCGACCTCCGGCGCGGGATCGATGCGAGGCGCGGACGGCGAAATGGCGGTCACCTTTACACGGTAGCCGGGATCGGGCGATGCAGGCGGCTGCACTACCGTTGACCCGTGCGCTTAGGAGTCCTCGACGTGGGCAGCAACACAGTCCACCTCCTGGTGGTCGACGCCCATCGTGGCGGTCACCCCACCCCGATGAGTTCGACCAAGGCGGTCCTGCGCCTGGCCGAACAGATAGACGCCGACGGCCGGATGAGTGATCGCGCCGTCGCCAAGCTCATCGAGTCGATCGACGAATTCACCCACATCGCCCGGACGTCCGGTTGTGAGCAGATGATGGCGTTCGCGACGTCGGCCGTGCGCGATGCGACGAACTCCGACGACCTGCTCGACGAGATCGAGCAGCGGACCGGGGTGCGCGTGCTCGTGTTGTCGGGGCGCGACGAGGCCCGGTTGACGTCGCTGGCGGTGCGCCGCTGGCGTGGTTGGAGCGCCGGCCGCATCCTCGCTCTCGACATCGGCGGCGGCTCCCTGGAGATGTCCAACGGCGTCGACGAGGAACCCGACGTCGCGCTGTCACTGCCGCTGGGGGCCGGACGACTCACCCGCGAGTGGCTGCCCGACGATCCGCCGGACCGGCGGCGGGTCGGCGTGCTGCGCGACTGGCTCGACGCCGAGCTCCGCGCACCCGCGTCCCAGCTGCTCGCACCCGGTGCGCCGGATCTGTGCGTCGGGACGTCGAAGACCTTCCGGAGCCTGGCCCGGCTGACCGGCGCGGCGCCGTCGAGCGCCGGACCGCGGGTGCGCCGCGAACTGACGACGAGCGGGCTTCGTCAGCTCATCTCCTTCATCTCCCGCATGACCAAGGCCGATCGCGCCGAACTCGAGGGCGTCAGCTCGGATCGGGCGGGCCAGCTGGTCGCCGGAGCGCTGGTCGCCGAGGCGGCGATGCGCGCGTTGCAAGTCGATACACTGGAAATCTGTCCGTGGGCACTCCGGGAAGGTGTGATCCTGCGCCGACTCGACGCGGAGCAGGCCGACGCGCTGGAGCCGACACCGGTGCAGGGCGTTCGCGAGGGCGTCGGCTGACACCCTGGTAGACCCGGACCCAAACGTTCGAGAACGAGGACGGAGAGCCACTACATGCCGAAGGATTCGGAGCCCGAATCCCGACCCATCTCGGTGTCGGAACTTCTCGCCCGCTCGCAGGGGTCCCAGGGGGACTCGCCGGCACGTACCCGTGACGGCCGCGGCCGCCGACGCGCCGGCCGGGACGGATCGTTCTCGGTGTCCGAGCTGACCGGCGAGATCCCGAAGGTCGCCGACGCGGGAGAGGGTTCCGCGGCGCCCGCGGCCCGGCCCGAGCCCACTGCCCGGCCCGAGCCCACTGCCCGGCCCGAGCCGGCTGCCCCGCCAGCGAGCACCGCGCCTGCAAAGACGGCGGCCCCGGAGAAGGCAGCTCCGGAGAAGACTGCTGCGGAGAACGGTGCCCCGGAGCGGGACACGACCCCGCGGAACCGTCCGGCCGCGGCCGCCGCGCCGTTCCCGCGTTCGACGAACCCGGTCCCGCGCCGCCCGGCCGACGATCAGCCCGTCGTCGACCGGCCGCGCGCCGACCAGCAACACCAGGCACGGCCGGGTAACCGCACCGCCAGCGGGATGCCCGGTTACGGCCAGGGCGCCGTCCCGCCGATGTCGACGCGCGACTTCAGTTCCGAGGCGGTGGCACGTCGCCTCGGGCAGACGCCGCCGCGAGATTCCGCTCCCGTCGACCAGGAGTCGGCGAACGCCGTCACCGGCATCATCCCGGTGGTGGGTGAGAACGGGTCGGATCTTTCGGTCGTCGACTCCGACGACGTGGTCACCTACGACCTGACCGAGGTCGATGCGGGAACCGACGGCCCCCGCGAGCGCGGCGACGGCGGGTTCTCCGAGGTCATGGACTTCGACGCCTATCGCAACTTCGCCGACGTGGAGAGCGGGAACGACGGGCCGGGGGGCAAGGGCCGGTCCGGGGGCCCGGCCCGCAAGATCGGGGCGTCGAAGAAGACGGGGCCGTCGGGTGTCGTCGGGTTCGCGCGAAAGCTCTTCGGCGGCAAGAATCGGGACCGGAACGCCCCCGATCGCCACACCGACGACCACCCGGACGCACACACCGACGGCGACGAGTCGACGCACGACTGGGCAGCCACCGCGGCCGCCGCCGCGACCGCGGGTGGGACGACGGCGGCGATCGCCGCGGCGCACCCCGAGACCCATGACGCCGACGGTCGGTGGACCGGCTCGGACGAGACCGAGAGTCTCCAGACCGCAGGCCGCCCCACCGACGACCACCCGACCGAGGCCATCGAACCGATCGAGTCCACTTCCGAGGGCGACGAGGACCGGGTCGACCTGGTGAAGGAGCGCGAGCCGGAGGGTCCCGCCGAGCCCGAGGGCCCGGCGGAGTTCGATGCCCTGAACGACACCACGGACATCGACGAGACCTCCGATGACGACGCCGATCCCGACTCGGCAGCCGCCACGGCGGAGCACGCCGGCCAGGACGTCGTGCATTCGGCCGCGGACGCGGAGTCCGCCGAGCGGACCGGCACCGTCGACACACCGGCACCGGACGGTCGGGCGACCGACGACGCCGAGGAGTCGCCGGTGAAGGCCTGGCTGGTGTTGTTCGGACAGGCGATCGTCGGCCTCGCGGTCGGCGTCGGCCTGTTCTGGGGTTTCACCGAACTGTGGCGATGGAATCCGTACTTCGCGCTGGTGCTCGCGGTCCTGGTGATCTTCGGCATCGTGACGCTGTCGCATGTGGTCCGGCGCACCAAGGACCTGCCGACGACGCTGCTCGCGCTCGGCGTGGGTCTGCTGGTCACCATCGGGCCGCTGGTGTTGTTGGCCGCGTGAGCCGGTGTGAACCGATGAACCCGTCGGGAGCGGAGCGAAGCGGGCGGACCGGATGAGACCCGACCTCCCGCGTCCGTCCGCCGAGATCCCGATCGGTCTGTCGACGGCGTCGGTCTATCCCCAGAACACCGAGGCGGCCTTCGCCTACGCCGCCGAACTGGGCTTCGACGGCGTCGAGTTGATGGTGTGGGGTGACGCTCTGAGCCAGGACATCCGGCGGGTCGAGTACCTGTCGGACCACTACCAGGTTCCGGTGCTGTCGATCCACGCCCCGTGTCTGCTCATCACCCAGCGGGTGTGGGGACGCGACCCGGTCGTGAAGCTGGCCCGTGCGGTGGAGGCGGCCGAGGATCTCGGTGCGTCGACCGTCGTCGTGCATCCGCCGTTCCGGTGGCAGCGTGGCTACGTCGCCGCCTTCGACGATCTCGTCGACGAACTCGAGGCGGACAGCGGGGTCGCGGTCGCCGTTGAGAACATGTTCCCCATGCGCGCCGACCGGCTGTTCGGCGCAGGGGAGCCCTCGGTCCGGCGACTCAGCAAGCGCGGCGGTGGTCCCGGTCTGGCGGCATCGGCGTTCGGCAAGTCGATCGATCCGACCGATGACGGCTACGCGCACTACACGCTCGATCTCTCGCACACCGCGACCGCCGGCGTCGACGCCCTCGCTCTTCTCGACCGGATGGGCTCGCGCCTCAACCACCTGCATCTCGCCGACGGCAACGGTGCCGCCACCGACGAGCACCTGATCCCCGGTGACGGGGCGCAGCCTTGCGCCGAGGTGTGCCGGCGCATCGCGGCGAGCGACTTCGCCGGGGCGGTTGTGCTCGAGGTCACCACGGGGAGCGCGCGCACCAAACCCGAGCGCAGCGCGCTGCTGGCCCGTTCGCTAGATTTTGCGCGGCGGCATCTCAAACGGGAGCTGCACCCCGAGCCCACCGGCCAGTTGAGCAGCTGATTCGTCGGGGGACGGGTCTCCTCGACGAAGGCGGGACGATGACCAGCAAGATCACCCAGGTGCAGGAGCTGACCGAGGTCGACCGTGGCGGTCCGGACTCGATCACCCTGCGGGCGCACATCGACGAGACGTTCACGATCGGCCCCAAGGTGCACGGCGGCACGCTGCAGATGGTGGTCGCGAAGGCGGCCCGGACCGCGCTGACCGCGCTCACGCCGGACGGCGACCGGCTCGCCGAGTCGGCGGCCGCGATGATCCCGGTGGCGATCTCCAGCGACTACCTCACCGCTCCCGATGCCGCGGACGTCGACCTGGTGATCAGTGTGCGCAAGCGCGGACGCACCGTCACGGTCCTGTCGGTCGACGCCGTGCAACTCGGTCGGACCGTGGTGTCCTCGTCGGTGACGATGGCGCGTCCCGACAGCGGCCGGCCGCACCACTCCGGCCCCACGGTCCTCGACTCCGTGCCCGTGGAACCGTCGTCGACCGGCATCCCGCTCGACGGTTCGCCCATCGCCGAGGTCAACCACCTCGGCGCCGCCATCGACCTGGTCCTCGACTCGGAGACGTTCCCCGTCGTCCGCGGCGAGACCGGCGAGCCGCTCGTCCGCGGGTGGATTCGGCCGAAGGGCGTCGAACCCGACGAGTACTTCACGGTCCTGGTCGGAGACATCTCGCCCCCGGTCGTCATGAACCTGGCGCTGTTCGGGTGGGCGCCCACGGTGCAGCTGACCACCTACGTCCGGCGCCATCCCGCGCCCGGCTGGCTGCGTTTCGCCGCGACGAGTTCCGAGGTCGGCCCCGGGATGTTCGAGGAGGACCACCTCGTGGTGGACTCGACCGGGACCGTCGTCGCACAGTCCCGTCAGCTCGCCCTCATCCCCGCAGGAAGGTAGACATCCGTGTCCGAACGCATCGCCATCATCGGCGGAGGCAAGATCGGTGAGGCACTGCTCGCCGGTCTGATCGGTGCAGGCACCCCCACCAAGGACCTCGTCGTCGCCGAGCGGGTGGAGAGCCGCGCCGCCGAGATCGCCGAGGAGTACGGCGTGCTGGTCACCGACGTCAAGAGCGCGGCCGAGTCGGCGCAGTATGTGTTCCTGGCGATCAAGCCCGACGACGTCGACTCGATCCTGCGCATCCTCGCCTCGGCGGAGGACAATGCGGAATCCGAGCGAGTGACCGTGACCCTGGTGGCCGGCCTGCCCCTGTCGCGCTACGAGAGCGCGCTGCAGGCCGGGTCGCCCGTCATCCGGGTCATGCCCAACACCCCGATGCTCGTCAACGAGGCGATGTCGGCGGTCTCGGCCGGCCGGTACGTCGGCGACGAACAGCTGCAGGCGGTGGTCAAGATTCTGCAGACGGTCGGCCGGGTGACGGTTGTGCCGGAGAAGCAGATGGACGCGGTCACCGCGGTGTCCGGTTCCGGTCCGGCCTACGTTTTCCTGCTCGCCGAGGCGATGATCGACGCCGGCGTCGGCTTGGGGCTCACCCGTGCCCAGGCCTCGGAGATGGCGGTGCAGACCATTCGCGGCGCGGGCATCCTGCTGAGCGACTCGGGGCTGTCCGCGGTCGACCTGCGTGCGGCCGTCACCTCGCCCGGCGGAACCACCGCCGAGGCGATCCGGGAGTTCGAGGCCAACGGTCTGCGGCACGCGGTCTACCAGGCGACTCGTGCCTGCGCGGCCGCCAGCGCCCGCGGCGGACGTCGAGTGGAAGTCGAGGGTTTGGCGCAGGGACACGCCGTCACCGACACCCCATGAATTGTGGTCGAACGGCCGACAAACCCCAGCATGTTGGGGTCGAGTCACAGGAATCTCAGAAATACCGGTCTCTCACGTCGCTTTTTTCACATCTGCCACGCTAAGCTTCTTTAAGCACGTGCGTGTCTGATGTCCGCAGGAGGGGAAGCCTGCGGCCGCGACGCGTGCACCGGAGGTATGAGTGATCCATGGCACCTGCAGACACTCCTGGTGACAGGACAGGCGCAGTGAGCAACGCGGCTTCGGCGTCGCAGTTCCTCACCGTCGCCGAGGTTGCATCGTTGATGCGCGTTTCGAAGATGACCGTCTACCGTCTCGTCCACAACGGCGAACTGCCCGCGGTTCGGGTCGGACGCTCGTTCCGTGTGCACGCGAAAGCGGTCCACGACTACCTGGAGACGTCGTACTTCGACGCCGGCTGATCCGGCTTTCGCACCACGCCTGAACAGCAGTTTCTTCGAAAGGTCTCCGTGACCGGCCCACGCCGGTCACGGGGCCTTTTGCGTGTGGGCGTCCCCCGCCGCCGCTCGTCGCCCATCGCGATTTCCCGATCCGGCGTGCCGCCCGGTAGGCTCGGTGGTCGCGTACCTGGATGCGCCGGTGAGCCCTACGTGACGCACCGCCGCTCGTCGCTTCGCTCCCGGCGCCGTACCCGGCTGAAGTGCTGACCAGGGCCGAACAAGTACATCAGTGTCAATCGTGAGGAAGCGCCCCGATGGGTTCAGTGATCAAGAAGCGCCGCAAGCGCATGTCGAAGAAGAAGCACCGTAAGTTGCTGCGTCGGACCCGGGTGCAGCGTCGCAAACTCGGTAAATAGGCTTTTCTTCGGCATCAGGACCCGCTACGGCGGGTCCTTTTGTCGTCCCGGGCCTCCTCGGTGCGCCGGAACGCCCGACTGGCGATAGCCTCGGGGCATGGCCGAATCCACCTCCGCACCGCCCAGGGTGGTCCTGGTCACCGGGGCGTCGACCTTCCTCGGCGGCTACCTGGTGGCCCGTCTCGCGGCCAATCCGGACATCGAGAAGGTGCTCGCCGTGGACTCGCGGGTGCCGCGCAAGGATCTCCTCCGCCGGATGGGGCGAGCGGAGTTCCTCCGGGTGGACATCCGGCGTCCCACGATCGCGAAGGCGCTCGCCGCCTATGACGTGGACACGGTCGTCCACGCCGCGACGTCGATCGCCGACACCGCCCCGCACTCCGCTGCGATCAAGGAGTTCAACCTCGTCGGGGCGATGCAGGTGTGCGCGGCCTGCCAGCGCACACCATCGGTGAAGCGTCTCGTGCTGCGTTCCACCGCCATGGTGTACGGCGCGGGCAGCCGCGATCCGTCGCACTTCGCCGAGGAGACGCGCGCTCCCCGGGAGCCGAAGCGGGGATACGGTCGAGATCTACTCGACGTCGAGGGTTACGTCCGCGGTCTCGGCCGTCGTCGTCAGGACATCGACATCACCATCGTCCGCCCGCAGGCCATGTTGGGTCCGCGCATCACCACCCGGATGAGTTCGTACCTCTCCCTGCCGGTCGTGCCGACGGTGATCGGATTCCAGCCGCGACTGCAGTTCCTGCACGAGGAGGATGCGCTCGCGGCGATGGAGCACGTCACCCTCGCCGGGAAGGTCGGCACCTACAACATCTCGGGCGAGGGCGTGGTGACGCTCACGCAGGCGATCCGACGCGTCGGGCACATCGAACTGCCTGTTCCGAGCAGTCTGCTGGCGCCGATCGCGGGGGTGTTCCAGGACCTGCGGTCGGCGAAGCTGCGGTCGTCGCAGACGGAGTTCCTCACCTACGGCCGGGTGCTCGACACGACCCGCATGCGGACCGAACTCGGCTTCGTCCCGCGGTACACGACGCTGGAGACGTTGGACGACTTCATCGAACGCAGCGGGGTGACGCCGGTGATCGGGTCCGATTCGTGGAGATCGTTCGAGCGACGGGTCGTGTCGGCCGCCCACCAGTTGCAGTGAAATTCAGGGTCATGATGGCGGCGAAGTCGCCGTGAGCATGCGCAACGTGGGTGCAACCTCTAGACTTGGACGCCAGACCCACATCGCGCCCAGCGCTCCTACGCCGCGACTCGTTCGCCTCGGCGGTCCGAGTGCCGGCAGCAACCCGAGCCCAGACCCGGCCCGGATTTCGAACCCAGGACTCAGCTAGGGGTGAGCACTTTGGCAGGTGGCGGAGCGACAGATGCACGTACCGCGAAAGTCATTCAGCTCTACA
Source organism: Gordonia sp. p3-SID1431 (assembly GCF_025143765.1). Classification (NCBI taxonomy): domain Bacteria; kingdom Bacillati; phylum Actinomycetota; class Actinomycetes; order Mycobacteriales; family Gordoniaceae; genus Gordonia; species Gordonia sp. p3-SID1431. Next base: position 11,445 of record NZ_JAMBDT010000025.1, on the reverse strand, counting down.
CATCGCCGACGGGTCCCGATGCCCGGGGTGTCCGGGAGTCGGGTCGCCGACGCCATCCGAGTCAGCAGGTCGGTCGTGAACGATCGAAAAGCGCGGCGGCGCAACGGGGATCGACGCTCGGACACCCCAACACCGATGGGTTCGGACGCGCGCCCGCGCAGGTGACCCCGATCAGCGACGAGATCACCCTTCCCGACGAGGTGCTGGGCGTCGAACATCGCGGTCCGTCGAAATCGAGTCCGCTGTTCAGCCTGGGCGGTCTGCGCGGCGCGGTCGCCGACACCCTCACCTCGACCGCCGGGTTCATCCGGGAACGGATGGCGGGGGAGTACGAGGTCGACGAGTTCGGATTCGATCCCCACTTCACCGAGTCGGTGTGGTTCCCGGCGATCCGGCAGGTCTACGAGAAGTGGTTCCGCGTCGAGGTCACCGGTGTGGAGAACCTGCCGCGCGAGGGAGGGGCGCTCCTGGTCGCCAACCACGCGGGCACCATCCCGGTCGACGCCGTGATCACCTCGCTGGCCGTGCGCGACAACCACCCGGAGGGCCGGTACCTGCGGGTCCTGGCCGCCGACATGGCCTTCGACACGCCGGGCGTCAGTGAGGTCGCGCGGCGGATCGGTGCGACGCTGGCGTGCAACTCCGACGCCGACCGTCTCCTGCGCGCGGGTGAGCTGACCGCGGTCTGGCCCGAGGGGTACAAGGGCATCGGCAAGCTGTACAAGGACCGCTACAAGCTCCAGCGGTTCGGCCGCGGCGGATTCGTGACGACCGCGCTGCGCAATGCTGCGCCGATCATCCCGGTGTCGATCGTCGGCTCCGAGGAGATCTACCCGATGCTCGCCGACCTCAAGCCGCTCGCCAAGATCCTCGGCCTGCCGTACTTCCCGGTGACCCCGCTGTTCCCGTGGCTCGGGCCGCTGGGCATGGTGCCGTTGCCGTCGAAGTGGCACATCCACTTCGGCCGGCCCATCGAGACCGGCTCCTACGACGAGGCGTCCGCCGACGACCCGATGGTGGTCTTCGATCTCACCGACCACGTGCGCGAAGAGATCCAGCAGACCCTCTTCCGGATGCTGAGCCGGCGCGGAAGCGTCTACTTCGGCTGAGCTCGGTGTCGCGCGGGGGCGTGGCGCGCGTTCGACGCCCGTTCCGGTCCGTCAGCTGATACTCATGGAGCATGCGTGCAGTCGTGTGCCGGCAGGGCGAGCTGACGGTCGAGGAGATCCCCACCCCGGAGCCCGGCAAGGGTCAGGTACTGCTCCGCGTTCTCCGCGCGGGCATCTGCGGTTCGGACCTGCACGCCCGGGTCCATGCCGATGCCACGGCGCAGGTGTCCGCCGAGGTCGGCTACGACGCATTCATGCGGTCCGGGCAGTCGGTGGTCATGGGACACGAGTTCGCCGGCGAGGTGGTCTCCTACGGGCCCGGTTGCCGTAAACGCTGGACTCCCGGGACCCCGGTGGTGTCGGTCCCGATGATCCGGCACGGCGCCGACGCCCACCTGACCGGACTGTCGGAGTCCGCGCCCGGCGGGTACGCCCAGTTCGTCCTGGTGTCGGAGGACATGACCTTCGAGATCCCGGAGAACCTGCCCGCCGAGCATGCTGCGCTGACCGAGCCGATGGCCGTCGCCCATCACGCGGCCCGACGCGGGGAGGTGGGACGCCGGGATGTCGCGGTCGTCGTGGGTTGCGGCCCGATCGGGCTGGCCGTCATCACGACGCTGAAGGCCGACGGAGTTCGCACGGTCATCGCGAGCGACCCGTCACCCGGCCGCCGGGTGCTGGCTCATCGCGTGGGGGCCGACATCGTCGTCGACCCGACGGTGTCGTCGCCGTTCGAGCGGTGTGCCGAGGTCGGCAAGTACATCACTCGCGCGCAGGATCTGCTGGGCGCGGCGTTCGACGCCATGCGGACGCTGCGGCGGATCCCCTTGGCGCCGTGGTCCTCGGTGTTCCGCATGGCCGACCGGCTGGGTGCCACGCCGAAGGGCCCTGTCGTCTTCGAATGTGTGGGGACGCCCGGGATGATCGAGCACGTCGTGACCGAGGCGCCGTTCCGGTCGCGGATCGTCGTGGTCGGGGTGTGCATGGAACCCGACACCTTCCGCCCGGCGATGGCGCTCAACAAGGAACACGAGTTGCGGTTCGTGTTCGCCTACGACCCCGCCGAGTTCCACGACACGCTGCACATGATGGCCGACGGCAAGGTCGACGTCGCACCGCTGATCACCGCGACGGTCGGTCTCGACGGCGTGGGAGCGGCGTTCGATGCCCTCGGCCGCGCCGAACACCACGCGAAGGTCCTCATCGACCCGATGAGTGAGGTGGACTCGCTGTAGGACCGGGGCGACACGGTGCGGTGGCCGAATCTAGTTGTCACAGTGGGTTGTTTACCGTGCGTCGAAGTCCGTCGACGGTGCGGCCCTGCCCGCTGGTTGAGCCGGCCCCGAGCCGCTAGGCGAGTCGCCCACCCCCGCTGGTTGAGCCGGCGCCCCCCTCCGCTGGTTGAGCCGGCAACGAGCCGCTAGGCGAGTCGCCGTGTCGAAACCACCTGGCGACCCGACGATCTCAGCCACCACCGACCCGGACGGCACCATACCGCAACGCCCAGCGCACATTTCGTCTACGACGATGTCATCTGCTGTGGAGACTCATCCAGGTTTTGTCGGTGGTCGGGTTTAGATTGGTTGGTAACAGCTCACCCAGCTCGGGGCGGGTGACGAAACCGGCGTCGGGGGGGCGTTGTGCGGGTGTGGACCGATCTACCGGGCGAGTACACCGCCGGGGTCGATCCTGCCCACGCCGCCGAGACCGACATGGTCATGTTGATGGCCGGCCTCGACGCCACCCGGCGCGGCGAGTCCTACCTTGCCTGGCACCGCTATCAGACGATCGCAGCGATGACCGACCGCCTGATCACCACCAGCGCGTCCGGGTTCGTCATGGACGGCCACGCCGACTGCGCGGCCCGCATCGCCCGCCAAGCCGGGGTGTCCCGCCGCCACGCCGAAACCCTCATCGACGAGGCCATCGCACTACGCGACCGGCTCCCCGAGGTAGCTGACACCCTGCGTGACGGGGTCCTGTCGCAATGGCAGATCCGGTTGGTCATCTCCCGCACCGAACTGATCCCCACCGATGACCCGATCACCCCCGCGTTGGATGCCGAGATCGCCGACACTGTGCGCCGCCGCACAGGTGTGTGGGATCGGGCCCGCCTGCGCGACATGGTCGACCGCCTGGTCTTCCGCCACGACCCCGACGCGGTACGCCAACGCCGCAAAGACGCCATGGACCAGCGTGGGGTATGGACCCACGAACTGCCCGACGGCACCGCCGAACTCACCGCCGTGATGTCGGCGGAAAACGTGCGGATCTCGGCCAAAGCCGTCGCCATCCTCGCCGACTCCGCCTGTAAGCGAGACGGCCGCACCCAGGGGATACGACGATCCGATGCGATGTTCGCGCTGTTGACCCGCACCAGCTTCGACTGCCAGTGCGACGATGAACAGCCGTGCACCGCCGACATCCCCGACCCGCAAAGTGTCCTCAACGCGGTCCGCGCTGAGGTCGTGATCCATGTGGTGACTGATGCCGCGACCCTGGCCGGGGCGCCCGGGGTGGGGTTTCTCGACGAGCACGGCATCATCAGCGATGAGCATGTCCGTGACCTCGCCGCCCGCCCCGACGCCACCCTGTCCCCGGTCACCCCCGCCCGCACCCAACCCACCTACGTCGCCGACACCGCCGATACCGACGATGCAGCACAGCGAACTGCCCATCGCCCCGCGCCGGCTAACACAGTCGAGTCGACTGTTCACGGCGGCACTGATGTCGAGGCAGCCGAACCCGGTGATGTCGGCGGGACCGGTGGCCTCGCCTCGGGCGTAGCGGTGGTGTATCCGGCAACCCATCCCGGCAACGGGTACCGGCCCACCACGGCGTGCGCCGACTTCGTACGCGTACGCGACGGCTACTGCACCGAACCCGGCTGCACCCGTTCAGCGTTCGCCTGCGATCTCGACCACGTCACCGAATACGACCACACCGACCCCGCCCGGGGTGGGGCGACGTCGAGTGAGAACCTCAACGCAAAATGTCGCCCCGGTCACCTGTTCAAGACCCACGGGGACTGGGTCGATGTGCAGTACCGCGACGACGACGGTCGCCTGGTCACCGAGTACGAGACCCCCGAAGGGGTCACTCTGCCCGGGGATGCCGAAACCCTCGAAGACACCTTCCCGAACCTTCGGCGGATCCGGTTCGAGCAAGCCGCCCAAGCCCCACCCACCCCGCGGGTGATCACCACCGACAACCCAGAGCGCACACACAGCCGACTGGACGCCAAACTGGCCCGCCGGCGACAAGAACGCGCCCGCAACAAGAAACGACGCGAGGCCGAACTCGAAGCCGACCGTCGCGACTTCCTCGAGAACCCGCCACCATTCTGACGGACTCGTCCTCTGAGATCAGCTAGATCTGGCCAAAACGGCGGAGCGCTTCCTCACGCTCGGCCTTGTGATCGACCATCGGCTCGGGATAGTCGTCGGCTTCGACGTCACCGACCCAGCGTCGGACGTACTCGCCGTCGGGATCGAACTTCTTGGCCTGCGCCTCGGGGTTGAACACCCGGAAGTACGGCGCCGCATCGGTTCCCGTACCGGCGGCCCACTGCCAGCCGTGGTTGTTCGACGCCATGTCACCGTCGATGAGCTGCTCGAGGAACCATTCCGCTCCCCACCACCACGGCAGGTGCAGGTCCTTGACGAGGAAGGACGCGGTCACCATGCGCACCCGATTGTGCATGTACCCGGTCTCCGCGAGCTGACGCATCCCGGCGTCGACGAGCGGAAAACCGGTACGCCCTGCCTTCCATGCGTCGAAACGCTCGTAGGCCTTCTTGTCGGTGTCGAGGTCGATGCCGTCGAACTGTCGATTCCAGTTGTGCCACAAGCTATGTGGCCAGTGGAACAGCACGTCGGCGTAGAAGTCGCGGAAGGCGAGTTCGCGTAGATACGCTTGCGGCCCCCTCGAGGCTCCGTCGCTGCGCTCCTTCGCACCTCGGGGAGCAGAACCAGACTTGCCGAGATCGGCGGCCATCGTGCGGGGATGGATGTTGCCGTACTTGAGATACGCCGACATCCGGCTGGTGCTGTCACCCGCGGGATCGTTGCGGCCGGAGTCGTAGTCGGCGAGACCGTCGTCGACGTACTCGGCCCACCGCTCGAGCGCCGCGTCCTCACCGGCGGGCAACGACAACCCGGTCGGCGACTTCGGTATCTTGATGCGCCCGGTCTTCGTCAGCTCGGACGGATCGACGATCTTCTTCGCAGGCACCGACGAGTCGGCGGGCGCACGCCAGCCGTGGTCACGCCACCGCTTGAAGTACGGGGTGAAGACCTTGTACGGCTCGCCGTCGTCTTTGGTGACACGACCGGGTGAGACGAGGTACGGCGACCCGGTGGCCACGAGCTCGATGTCGCCGAGCGCGTCGGCGACGGCCTCGTCGCGTCGGCGGCCGAACGGGGCGAAGTCCTCGGAGATGTGCACCCGTTCGGCGTCGACCGCCCGGGCCAGCTTCGGGATCTCGACCTCGGGTCGGCCCCGCACGACGAGCAGCTTGCCGTCGAGCTTGTCGTCCAGTTCCCGCAGGGAGTCGAACAGGAACGCGAGCCGCCGCTCGCCCGCGGACTTCTCCAGCCGCGGGTCCACCACGAAGCACACGAGGACCGACGAATCGGTCCTCGAGGCGGCCGCGGCGAGCGGCGGGAGGTCACTCAGGCGTAGATCGCGCCTGAGCCAGACCAGTTCGGTGGCGGACGTCAGCCCACTCCGAGCAGGTCGATGACGAACACGAGGGTCCGTCCCGAGAGACGGTGTCCGGCACCGGCCGAGCCGTAGGCCAGCTCGGGCGGAACCGTCAGCTGGCGGCGTCCGCCGACCTTCATCCCGGGGATGCCTTCCTGCCAGCCCGGGATCAACCGGTCCAGCGGGAAGTTGGCCGACTGGCCGCGATCCCACGACGAATCGAACTCTTCGCCCGTCTCGTAGTCGACCCCGACGTAGTGGACGTCGACGATGCCGCCGCGAGCGGCTTCCTCGCCCTCGCCGACGATGAGGTCGGAGATGGTGAGGTCGGCCGGCGGGGGTCCCGCCTGGAACTCGACCACTGGCTTCTCGGTGCTGGTCACTGGACTCTCCTTTGAGTCGGGTGTTCGGCGGTCAGGCGGTGCGTCGGAACGGTCGCTCAGCGATCGCCCATCTGCACGTAGTCGCGTTCGGTGTAGCCGGTGTAGAGCTGACGCGGACGGCCGATCTTGGTGGTCGGGTCCTCGTGCATCTCGCGCCAGTGCGCGATCCATCCCGGCAGGCGTCCCAGCGCGAACAGCACGGTGAACATGCGCGTCGGGAAGCCCATCGCACGGTAGATGACACCGGTGTAGAAATCCACGTTCGGGTACAGCTTGCGCTCGATGAAGTAGTCGTCGTTGAGGGCGACCTCTTCGAGACCCTTGGCGATGTCGAGCAGGTCGTCCTGCACGCCAAGCGATTCCAGGATCGTGTCGGCGGTCTTCTTCACGATGGCGGCGCGCGGGTCGTAGTTCTTGTAGACGCGGTGACCGAAGCCCATCAGCTTGACGCCGGCCTCCTTGTTCTTCACCCGCTTCATGAAGTCCTTGGTGTCGCCACCGTCGGCCCGGATGTCGTCGAGCATCTCGAGCACGGCCTGGTTGGCGCCGCCGTGCAGCGGGCCCCAGAGCGCGTTGATGCCGCCGGAGATCGACGTGAACAGGTTGGCCTGCGACGAGCCCACCAGGCGGACGGTCGAGGTGGAACAGTTCTGCTCGTGATCGGCATGCAGGATGAACAGCATGTCGAGGGCCTTGGCGACCTCGGGGTTGACCTCGTAGGGCTCCGCGGGGAAGCCGAAGGTCATCCGCAGGAAGTTCTCGACGAGGCTCAGCGAGTTGTCGGGATACAGGAACGGCTGTCCCGCCGACTTCTTGTACGCGTACGCCGCGATGGTCGGCAGCTTCGCGAGGAGGCGGATCGTCGACAGCTCGACCTGCTCGTCGTCCTTGGGATCGAGCGAGTCCTGGTAGTAGGCCGACAGCGCGTTGACCGCACTCGACAGCACCGGCATCGGGTGCGCGTTGCGGGGGAATCCGTCGAAGAAGCGCTTGAGATCCTCGTGCAGGAGGGTGTGGCGCTGGATCTTGGTGGTGAAGTCCTCGAGCTGCGACGGAGTCGGGAGCTCCCCGTAGATGAGCAGGTAGCTCACCTCGATGAAGGTCGACTTCTCGGCCAGCTGGTCGATCGGGATTCCGCGGTAGCGCAGGATGCCGGCGTCACCGTCGATGTAGGTGATGGCCGACTTGGTCGACGCGGTGTTCACGAAGCCACCGTCGAAGGTGGTCAGATTGGTCTCGGCCAGGAATTTGCCGAGCGCGACCGAGTCGGTGCCCTCGGTGGCCTTCAGGATCGGGAGCTCCAGCTGTCCACCGGGGTAGGTGAAGGTCGCTGAGGCCGTGTCGGACGCCTGGTCGGCTGGGACTGTTTCAGCAGACACACGAACCCCTTATTCAGATCAGAGATTTTTACAGTGACCGGGTAGGACACACAGGTACAACCTAGTCGCTTCTCAGCTCGCCCGCCCACGGAGGGTCGGCGCCGGGCCTCGAGACCGTCACCGCAGCCACGTGAGCTGCGAATTCAGCCGCTTCCCGCCACTGCTGGAGGGTCAGGGAACGCACTGCTCCGGGCGTGAGTCGACCACGCCGGTCCAGGTGATTGACGAGGCCCCCGAGCACGCTGTCCCCGGCGCCGATCGTGTCGACGACATCGACGGCCGGAGCCGGTGCGGTCACCTCACCGGCCGCGGTGCGAACGGTGATGCCCGCGGCTCCCGCCGTGGTGACCACCGCGGCGACGCCGTCGGCCAGCCAGTCTGTTGTCGAACTCCCCGCGGACCCCTTGTTGAGCCAGGCCGCGTCCTCGTCGGACAGTTTGACCACGTCCACCGACGACATCCAGCTCCGGAAGCGCCGTCGATAGGCCTCGGGGTCGGCGATGACCGCGGGCCGGATGTTCGGGTCCAACACCACGACTCGGCCCTCGGCCCGGCATCTGCGCATCAGGTTCTCGTACACCGTGGCACCGGGTTCCAGGACCAGCGAGAGGGTCCCGAAGGTCACCGCCGCGACGGTCGGCGGCAGTGCGCCGGGATCGTCGATCGCGCGATCTGCCGTGCCCTCCACGTAGAAGGAGTAGTGCGCCGAACCGTCGTCGGCGATGGTCGCCAGGGCCAACGAGGTGGGCTCGTCACGACGCTGGACCAACGCGGTTCCCACGCCGGCGGCCCGGAGTGCGTCGAGGACCGCATCGCCGTAGGTGTCGGTGGACACCGCGGACAGCAGTGAGACCGCACTCCCCAACCGTCCCAGCGTGATTGCCACATTGAACGGGCCACCACCGAGGGCGGGCTGCAACGGCGCCAGACCGCCGGCGGTCGTGTCGTGCCGGCCACCGCCCTGCTGTACGACATCGACGAGCGCCTCACCGCAGACGACGATCTCTCTCACTCTGCCTCCTCACGGCCCGCGCCGGGCACCCGCATCCGGCGTCTCGTCTCGAGTCTGCCATCGGGGCGTGGACACCTCGACGAGTTCGCGCGCCGGAACCTTGTGTCGCGCGGGGTAAGTTCGTTGGATGCACGAGCTGCCGGCGGGCCCCGACGCGGTGGTCCTCGACTTCTCGGCCGACGACTCACCGTCGGCCGCGGTACTCAGCGCGGTCGCGGCGCTCCGCGAAGCGATCCGGGGTGGTGAACTCCCCGAGGTCACCGACCTCGTGCCCAGCGCGCACACCGTCCTGGTCCAGGCCCGTCCCGGCCGCGGGCTGGACGAACTCGGTGTCCGCCGGGCGCTCCGGCGTCGGAAGCGCGCGGGCGATCCCGACATCCACAGCACCGACGAGATCGTCATCCCGGTCGTCTACGACGGTGCCGACCTCCCGGATGTCGCTGCGGCACTGGAGATGACGACCGACGAGGTGATCGGGCTGCACTGTCGCACCCGATGGCGCGTCCAGTTCATGGGCTTCGCACCGGGTTTCGGGTATCTCGTCGCCGACGACGAGGCAGCGCATCCGTTCGACGCCGTCGGCCGACGCCGGGAGGCCCGCACGAATGTTCCGGAGGGGTCGGTCGCGATTGCCGCCGGGTACAGCGCGGTGTACCCGAGGTCGAGTCCCGGCGGGTGGCAGTTGCTGGGCCGCACCCATGTTCGGCTGTGGGATGCCGGTGCCGATCCCCCCGCCCGGCTCGCTGCGGGCCGGGTGGTCCGCTTCGTCGACGCCGGACGCGACGACACATGACCTCGCTGACCGTTCTCGCGACGGGACCCCTCGCGACTGTTCAGGACCACGGCCGACCCGGCTACGCCGATCTCGGTGTCCCCGGTTCCGGCGGTGCTGATCGTGGGGCCCTCGCGCTGGCCAATCGCCTTGTGGGCAACGCGGAGTGGGCGGCAGTCGTCGAGACGACGATGGGCGGGTTCCGGGCACGCGTCGACGCCGACGTCCTGGTCGCGGTCACCGGGGCGGATACCGTGGTGCGCCACAACGGGGTCCCCGCGGGGCTCGCCGCGGCACTGGTGCTGCGCGCCGGTGACGAGCTGGCCCTCGACACCCCCGGTTGGGGGTTGCGCAACTACATCGCCGTGCGGGGTGGGATCGACGTCGAGCCCGTACTGGGTTCCCGGTCGACCGATACGCTGTCCGGGCTCGGACCGCCACCTCTCCGCACGGACGACCGTCTGCCCGTGGGCCATGCGGCGGGCGACTGGCCCACCGCTTTGTCCGCCCCCGCGGACCGCGACCACCCGCCTGTCGTCGTGCTGGAGTGCCACGAGGGTCCGCGGGCCGGGCATCTCGAGTCGCCGTCCGATCTGTTCGTCGGAACGTGGCTGGTCGGGTCCGACAGCAACCGGGTCGGGGTGCGGATCGACCGCGCGGAGGGGTCGGCGCAGCCGCTCCTCGCCCATCGCGCCGGCGCCGCCGAGCTCCGTTCGGAGGGGATCGCCCACGGGTCGGTCCAGGTCCCGCCCAGCGGCCGTCCGGTGATCTTCCTCGCCGATCACCCGGTCACCGGCGGCTACCCCGTGGTGGCGGTCCTCGCCGCGGGCGCGGTGGACCTGGCCGCGCAGCTTGTACCCGGATCGGAGATCCGATTTCGTCGGTGCTGATCGGAGATCCGATTCCGTCGATGCTGATCGCGCTGAATCCGACGTTTCGGATTCGACGGCCGCGGGAACGCATACGAGCGTCCCGATAGGAGGTACGAGCGTGAGTGATCCGTCTGTGAACGACTTGTCGACCGTGCAACTCGTCGAACGTCTGCAACAGCAGACGACGACCCTGGTGAAGACCGAACTGCAGCACGCCGTCGCGGAGATGAAGGGTAAGGGCACCCGCATCGGGGTGGGTGCGGGGATTTCCGGCGCGGGCACGCTGCTGGTGTTGTTCGGGCTCGGCACGCTGGTCGCGGCGGCCGTGCTCGGACTGGCAAACGCCGTGCCGGCGTGGCTGGCAGCGGTGATCGTCGGCGTCGTGCTGCTGGTCATCGGCGGGGCCGCCGCGGCGATCGGCGCCAAGCGCGCCAAATCCGCTGTGCCCCCGGCACCGGAGCGAACCGTCGAGAGTGTCCAGCGTGACGTGGCGACTGTGAAGGAGCACCTGTAGATGAGTGAGACACATCCCGACCAGAATCCGACCGACAATCCGCCGCCGATCGAACAACAGCGGGAGGAGCTGGCCGAGACGGTCGACGCTCTCGCGGCCAAGCTGGATGTCCCGGCACGGGTGAACGAGGCGGCGTCGAAAACCGCGCATACCGCGCAGGTGAAGGCCCAGGAGAACCAGACCGTGTTGATCGGTGCGGCCGTCGCCGCGGTGGTGGCGCTGGGCGCGTTCATCGTGATCCGCCGCCGTCGTCGCTGACCGGCCGTCGTCGCTGAGAGGCCGCCGTCGGGCGGTTGTAGTCGAGCCAAGAGCAAGGAGCTGTCATGAGTGCCGTATCGAAGGCGATGTACAAACCGATGTCCCTCGCGACCAGCGTGCTCGGCGGTATCGCCGCCGGCGCGGTGTTCGGGCAGATCTGGAAGCGGATCTCCGACGACGAGTCGGCGCCCGATCCCAAGGATCTCGAGCGCAGCAACACCGAGGTTCTCGTGGCCGCCGCGCTGCAAGGACTCGTGTTCGGTCTCGTTCGCGCCGCCGTCGACCGCGCCGGAGCGCGCGGGTACCGGGCGGTGACCCACGAGAATCCGGAGTGACTCCCGGTAGACCTCGGTTGACACCCGAGTGAGACGAACCTATCGTTTCGTCTCATGGCCGAGGTTCTGCACGCTTCCCAGGACACCTGTCCCGTCCACGCCCCGCG
>NZ_JAMBDT010000024.1:0-57775 GCF_025143765.1 Gordonia sp. p3-SID1431 | reverse complement strand
GCGTGCCGGTGGCGCACGACACCTGCTGTGAGATACTGCGTCTCGTGCTCATCCTGGCAATCATCGTTTTCGGCATGGTCATCGGCGCCCTGGCGCAGATCCTCCTCGGCGGCAAGAACCTGCGCACCGTCGACTGGGGTCTCGCCCTGGTGGCCGGCATCGTCGGCTCCTTCGTCGGCGGACTGCTCATCAGCCTGCTCTCGGGCGACGGCCTCGAGCTCCGCCCGAGTGGCATCATCGGCTCCCTCGTGGGTGCCGTTCTGGTGACCGCCGGGTGGATCTTCTTCAAGAAGCGTTCGACCGTCTAGCAGCCGGTGTCAGATGTAGCGCTTCGTGGCGGCAGAAGCAACGACGCACTACATCTGGCCACCGGCCCGAAATGAGGCCTGACCAGGCGATTGGTTCGGAACCGTGCTCGTCGGCTAGGCTTTACATCGCTCCGCTTCTCCAGGGAGCAACGGGCTGTGGCGCAGTTTGGTAGCGCACTTGACTGGGGGTCAAGTGGTCGCAGGTTCAAATCCTGTCAGCCCGACAGAAAACCCCGGTGAGCGTCGCTCACCGGGGTTTTGTTCTCGGAACCATCGACCGCTCACACGACCAGCGGCACCGCGACGTCGGCGCCGCCTTCCTCGGTGATCCGGGCACCCATCTGCGTGTACGTGGGCGCGGTGATGAACCCACCGGCGAGGAGTGCCTCACCCTGGCGGAACCCGGGCGACTCCGCCAGGAGGTGTTCGGGTACGAAGCCGAAGGTGTCGGCCAGCTCGGCGAGATCGCGTGGGGCGTTCATCCGCATCAGGCACAGGTTGTCGCACTGGGACAGGACATTGGGGTGGATCTTGGTCGGCCGCTGGGTTGACAGCAGCAGCCAGAGGCCGAATTTGCGGCCCTCGGCGGCGATCTGCACGACCCGGTCGATCAGCGCCTGCTCGACCGCGCTGGTGGCCTGCGGTGGGCAGATGTTGTGGGCCTCGTCGATCACGATGAGTATCGGGCGCCGCTCGTCGCGGTGGGCCCAGAGGTGTTCGAGCACACTGAGGGCGGCGACCTTCGGTTCCGCTGGGTGGGCGAACCCACCCAGGTCGAGCACGGTCGCCTGGGGTCGCTCGTCGATGACGTCGGTCGCCGCGAGGTCACCCCGCGCCCAGAGTGCCCAGTCGAGGACCTGCAGATTCTCGATACGCTTGGCCAGCCGCTGATGTCCGGGGTCGGCGGAACTGCGTAGCGCGTCGAGGTAGGTGGTCTGGTCCGATGTTTCGGTGAGTGTGGCGTCGGCGTGCAGCAGGACGTTGTACTCGTCGGCGTCGGCGATCGGATCCAGCTGCAGGACCGCGGCCTTCGCGGCCAGGGGCAGGGTCAGGAATCGCGTCCGCAATTGCGGTCCGTCACGTCGCGTCGAATGCAGGACCCGGATGTCGGATGCCGCGATCGCATCCGCGGCGGCGGGGTCCGCGGTACCCCGTGTCTCGGGCAACCGGGTGAAATCCGCGTTCGGATCGAGGATCAGCAACGGGAGTCGGGTCCGGAGCAGCAGCTGTTCGAGAACCACCCCGAGCGCGTAGGTCTTCCCGGAGCCGCTCTGGCCGCACCAGAAGGTGTGCCGATTGAACTTCTCCGCGGTGAGGAGGACGTCGGTCGTCGCGTTGTCGCGATGGCTTCCCACTGTCAGCTGAACCACGCTCGTACCTTACTGGCACGGGCGGGATTCCATCGGATTACGGAGCGGTCAGCTCCTTGCGGAGAACGAACGCCCGATCGCCGGTCTCGGGGTCGCGCAGCGGGAATTCGTGCCGGGCATAGAAGCGGTGCGCGTCGACGTCGGGTTCGTCGACCTCGATCTCGAATTCCCCGGCGCCCCGTCGCGCCGCCTCGGCAACCGCGGCGGTGAGGACGGCACCACCGAGTCCGCGGCTGCGTTGGGCGGGCGTGGTGTACATCTCGTCGAGCAGGGCGATGCCGCCGTCGACCCAGACGTTTGTCCGGATGGTCACCAGGCCCAGCGAGGTGATCGGGTCGCCGGCCACGATCGCGAAAGTCGAACTGCGCGAGAGTAAATCGGTCAGTCGATCGGCCAGGGCGGCCGGTCCGGGAGACGGTTCGCCGTACTCGCGGTTGAAGGCGTCGAGCAGTTCGGCCATGGTCGCCGCGTCGGCCGGTGTCGCCACTCGCGGGCTGTCGGGCTCGTTCACGGTCACCACCGTAGCCGCCCACCCGACGATCACCGGCGCAGGTCAACCCAGGGCGCCGAACCGGGCGAGTAGCCGGTCGACCGCACTGCAATCCTGCAGGACTCGTCGTCTATCGGGATCCTCTGCGGACTCGCGCAGCATCGTGGCGCCGTCCGGGATCCGCTCGGCGGCGAGGATGGCCGACCAGGCGGCGCTGTCGGTCGCCGTGAACGCGTCGACGCCGTCGCGCAGCGCATGCGCCAGGACGAGCCGGTCGTCCGGGCCGAGCCGGTCGTGGACCATCGCGATCATCTCGCCGGCGACCGAGCCGTGCGCGCGCTCGTCGCGGCGATGCAGGGCGACGGTGGCTTGGTGAACCGGTTGGATCGTCCGATCCTCGGCGATCAACGTGAGGTAGTCCCCGATGGAGGTCTCGGCGACCGTCGCGTATGCCAGGGTCGTGAGCGCCGCGGCTCGTGCCGACTCCGCACGTGCGAGCGCAGCCCGATGGCGGCGCACCATCAACGACTCGGGCAGTGTGGCATCCGGGAGCGTCCAGGCACGCCGGCGGCGGGTCAGCGCGGAAGCGTTCAGATGCATCAGCGTGTGGTACTCCTCGTCGACCATCGACTGGACGACCGCCGCCCTCCCGGCGTCGGAGAACCCAGTGCCGAAGGCATCCCGGAACAGCAAGCCGAAACCGGGTGTGACCACGTCTTGTTCGATGTCGACGACGTTCTTGTTGTATGCGATCCACCCCCACGCCCGGACCCGGGACCGGCGGTCCTCGTCGAGCCCGTTCCATCCCGGATGTCCGGCGAAGGGGAGCAGTGTCTCGGGATAGTCGACGCAATCGTCGTCGTAGAGATCGTCCATGGTCGGGCCGTCGAGTTCGGGCTCGGTGCGGCGCACCGTGGCCCGCCGCGACCAGCTGCGCACCAGCCCACGGATCACCGCCGTCTCCACCGGGTCGGCGGCGTCGTGGTCGGGCAGCGTGCCGGTCACGACGCCAACCCGGCGAACAGTTGCGCGCACAGCCCGGCATACTCGCTGCCGCGATCGCCCAGCGGCGCTCCGGCCCGGGCGAGCAGCGCCGTGAACTCGTCGGTGTCGCTGTCGCAGGTGGCGGAGACCCGGGACACCGCACGCGCCAACGCATCCCGGGCCGTCGACGCGCACGGGTTCGACGACTGCACGTCCCGGTACACCTCCGGTGTCCCACCGGCGACGCGCGCCAGCATCGCCGACATCGTCATGAACGGCGGGGTGGCCAGTGTCGCCGCCTCGTCGGCCTCGACGCCGAGATCGGCGAGCGCGACCCCGAACGACAGGATGGTCGCATGGGTGAGGGCCTGCACCGCGGCGCACAGGCGGTCGTGCCGATCGGCGGTGGTGACCTGCACGCGAGCGCCCCACCTCGCCAGGTCGTCGATCAGGCGGTCCACGCCGGGTCCGTCGCGATGGACGACCACCGCAATCGCGCGGCCGGGCAGACCGAGGGACGGGGCGAACATCGGGTTCACGCCGACGGCCGGGCCCGTTGTGGCGCAACGGCTCTCGTCCAGTCCGCCGACGGCCGCCGCGAACCGGGTCTTCACCGACAGCGTCTCCACCAGCATCGCGGTCGGGCGCATCAGTGATCGCACCGTCCCCAGCGAGGCGACGGCGACATTCTCCGGCACCGCGAGGACCACGATGTCCGCCGCGCGCACCCGCGCGGTCGCCTCTGGGCCGGGGGCACGGATGTCGTCGCCGGAGGTGGCGTCCAGGATGTGTACGAGGTCGCCGCCGCTGCGCCACCGGTCCGCGAACATGGATCCCACCGCCCCTGCTCCGCCGGCCACGACCACCGACCGCGCACCGGGGCCGGCCGATTCGGTCACGAGTCGCTCTCCTCGGCGACGGACAGGCAGCGTCGCATGGTCAGGGCCTTGACCATCGTCTCCTCGAACTCCTCGTCCGGATCCGACAGCGCGACGATCGCACCGCCGACGCCGAAGGTCACCTCGGAACCGGTCGCCACCATCGTGCGGATCACGATCGACAGGTCAGCGGTTCCGGTGAGCGAGAAGAAGCCGATCGCCCCCGAGTACACGCCCCGCGGACCCGCCTCGAGTTTGTCGATGATCTCCATCGTGCGGATCTTCGGTGCGCCGGTCATCGAACCGCCGGGAAAGGCCGCCCGCACACAGTCGACCGCCGACACCCCGTTCCGCAGCGTCCCCCGCACGGTCGACACCATTTGATGCACGGGTGCGTAGGTCTCGATGTCGAACAGTGACGGCACATGCACCGACCCCGGGACGCAGACACGCGACAGGTCGTTGCGGACGAGGTCCACGATCATCAGGTTCTCCGACCGGTCCTTCTCGCTCGCCCGTAGCGCGGATCGCAAGTGGTGGTCCTCGGTGGGATCGGCCGACCGCGGCCGTGTCCCCTTGATCGGCTTCGACTCGACCGTCCCGTCGGCACCGATCTTCAAGAACCGTTCCGGCGACGCGCTGAGCACCGACATCCCGGCGAACTGCAGCAGGGCGTTGTAGGGCATCGGGCTGATCTCCCGCAGACACGAATACCCGGACACGGGGTCGAGGCTGCGGTGCACGGTCGCCGAGTTCGTCAGACACACCTCGTACGACTCCCCGGACCGGATCTCCGCCAGACAGTCCTCGATGAGCCTCAGGTACGTCTGGCGGTTGTGGCGGAACACGATCGGCACCTCGTGGGGCGCCGGGACCAGCGGGGGAGTCGTCGCCGGAGCGGGTGTGGCGGTTCGCATCTCCCGAATGGTCGACGCCGTCTCGTCCAACCACGTCGCGACATCGGGATCCGGGCTCTCGACTGCTTCTAGTGCGAGCACATACGCACACCCGTGTCCGTGGTCGATCACCACCGCGCGGTCGGCGAACACGAGCGCCGCGTCGGCCTGCTCGGAGGCATGCGCCAGCTGGCCGCCGGTGTCCGCTTTGAGCTCGTAGCCGAGATAGCCGACGTACCCCAGACAGAACGCGAACGGCAGCTCAGGTTGCGCAGCCACCGCACGCGCCCGCAGCTGGGCGTCGAGGTAGTCGAAGAAGGTGCTGCGGACCTCCTCCGCTGTACCGTCCGAATGTTCGACTCGCACAGTCATTTCCGGGACCCGGTAGGTCACATACTCGGCGTGGGGGCCCGAGCAGTCTCCCATGACGGAGAAGCGACCGTCGGTCTCCTCGGCAGCCGACCGGTCGAGCCAATAGCTGTTCGGGCCACCGGCGAACAGTCGTTCATAGACGCTGTTCGGGTCCACCACGTGGTCCACCCGAACCGATCGGACCCGGTATTCCTCGTGCCGATTCCCCGTCGGTTCACTCCCCGCCGATTCACTCGTCGACGCCTCACTGGCCGGGCGCTCCGTCGTCGCCGACGCCCGACTCGCCCCGACCGAGACCCCGCGGTGCGCTCGCACCCGTGTGGCCGCCGCGAAGTTGGCCAACAGCTCCCGGCCGTACTCGCTGCAGATCGACTCCGGATGGAACTGCACCCCCCACATCGGCAACACCCGGTGGCGCACCGCCATCAGGACGCCGTCGTCGGACCACGCCTGCTCCTCCAACTCGTCGGGGACCTCCACCACCGCCAGCGAGTGATACCTGACCGCCCGGAACGGGGACGGCAGTCCCGCGAACAAGCCCCGGCCGTCGTGGTGGACGGTGCTGAGTCGTCCGTGCCGCGGCTCGGGGGCCCGTACCACCGGGCTGCCGAACACATGGCACAGGCCCTGGTGGCCCAGGCACACCCCGAGCACGGGTAGTCCGCTGTCGGTCAGAGCCCGTGCGCTGATCCCGAAGTCGCGGGGGTAATCCGGACGGCCCGGGCCGGGGGAGACCACCACGTTGTCGAAAGCTGTCAGGTCCACCGACGTCCAGGGCACATCGTTGGCGACGACGACCGGCTCCCGGCGGTTGACCTGGGTCAACAACGCGTACAGGTTGTACGTGAACGAGTCGTAGTTGTCGATCAGCAGTGTGCGCACCGGGTCCACCTCAGTCCGCGCTCGCGACTGCGGACGGGTGTCGGGCGGGGTCACGATCCGGCTCCGATCGCTGCGACGTCTCGGTCCCGACGATCAGATCCTCGACCCGACAGGTCTCCGAGATCATGAGGTCGTAGAGGGCATGCAGGAAATCGGTGGACAGGTCGTGATCGATGGCGAACCGGTGGGCGTGTTCGTGTACAGCGCCGACCCGGCGCGGCTGCATCACCGGGATGGCGTGCCGTCGTTTGAGTTCCGCGATGCGTGTGCAGACCTCGATCCGGGCCCGCACGTCTTCGAGCAGACGGTCGTCGATCCCGTCCAATTCCGTTCGCAGGGCTTCCAGTTCGCGTGCGGTGGGGTCGTCTCCACCCGGCGCACGGCTGTTGATGTTCGTCGATCGGGTCATGGCGCGACCACCTAGCAGTGTCCGAAAGTGCGGCCCGCCGACTTGACCCGCCCGACATGCGGCGCCTGCCCCCGTCCGGCATTGCGCCCGGCCCGCGTTCGCGAACCGCATCCCCCGACTCGGTCTATGGTCGCACCGAGCATGCGTGTCGCGAGGGGCGTTGACGTCACCAGGTGATCACGATTCGCCAACGACTAGTACGTCAAGGCACGAGATCCGTTGCCGGGGCGGCGGTTCGATTGCGGCAAGTCCGACCTTCCGGGCGTCGTTGCCGAGACCCTTTGCCGCGCTTACTTTCCGGGGTGCCGGAGGTGTCCGTAGAGGGCGGCGCGATAGCCGCGTGTGTAACTCGGTTCCTCGTCGTCGGGGTCGGGCGGACACGCGAGCGTCGACGACGCCAGTTGTCGCGCCCACGGCGCGGGAAGCGCACCGAGATCGGCCGCGGCATCGACGAAACCCTGCTGGAACAGGTCTGGATCGAGGTGCTCGTCGAGTTCGGCGTCGAAGATCGGGAACGACGTGGGCAGGCGCGTGACGACGCCGTACTCGGTGACGATGTCGAGTTCGGGGAGGTCGGAGTCGGGATTCTTCAACGGACCGAACGCCTCTCGGCCAGGGTGCGATACAGGGTCGCGCGGCTCACCCCGAGCTCTTGCGCGATCCTGGGTACGGAAACCCCCTGCGCGCGCATCTGTTCGGCGCGCACCACCTGATCGGCGTCGAGCGCCCGCGGCCGGCCGATCGCCGACGTGGACCCACGCAGGGTTCTCGGCGTGGAACGGTCCGACCGTCTCGGCGCGTCGTCGTCGAGTTCGGCCAGCGACGCCAGCACCGCGACGATCATCGCTCCGGCCGGGTCGGCGGTGTCGATTCCCTCGCGGAGCGAGCGCAGTCCGATGCGACGCCCGGCCATTTGGTTCGCGACCTCCATGACCTCGCGAACGTTCCGGCCGAGGCGGTCGATGCCGACGACCACCGTGGTGTCGCCGGCTCGCGCGTAGTCGAGGAGGGCGGCCATCCCGGGCCGCTGACCCGCGGGCGCGGAGCGATCGGTCGCATCGGTGTAGATCCGCGCGGGGTCCACCCCGGCATCGGTGAGCGCGTCGATCTGGGGCGCGAGTGCGTGGGCGCCGGGGGAGTCGCGTGCGTAGCCGAGGGCCATCCCCGACGGCTGTGTTGCGTCTGCTGTCACCGCGTCAGCGTATCTCAGAAGTATCGAAACAGACTCAAAAGACTCGCCGGTGTTTCGAGACATATGACGCAGCGGGGATGTTGGGTCTCGATAGTCCCAAAAAGAGTCTCGAAATAGGAGAGATGACTCAGGTGCGGCCGCGTTCGGGGTACACCCGTTCGCGCCGTTTCACCGCGTTGTGCCGCGCGGGCGTCGCGCCGGCGCTACCGTCGCACCACGGTCGTCGGAGGAGGTACATCCATGGGGCTCGCTCACTCGGACAGTCACTCGACGGAACCGCGCCTCGTCGAGACGCCGACCGGGCCGGTCGAATATGTCGACGTCGGATCCGGGCCACCGCTGGTGTTCGTGCACGGGTCCCCGGGTGGCTGCGACCAGGGGGTCCTGATGACGCGCTTCCTGGCCGGGACGCATCGCGTCATCGCGGTCTCTCGACCGGGCTACCTGGGTACGCCCCTGGGCGGCGACAATCGAGATCCGGCCGCGCAGGCGGCACTGGTCAGGGCGGTGCTGGATTCGGTGGGGATCGATCGTTTCGGGCTGATGTGCTGGTCCGGTGGCGGTCCCGTCGCCTACTCGTTGGCGGCTTCCGTACCCGAGCGGGTGTCCGCGATCGTCGCGGTCGCCGCGGTCAGCACCCGCTTCGATCCGCGGAGCAGCCTGCGCGGACGACTCGAACTGTCCGAGGAGAAGCTTCTCTTCAGTCGTTTCGGAAACTGGGTGGCCACGACGCTTGCGTCACACGCGCCGTCCACGGCCATCTCGACACTCCTGTCCGGTGAGGGAGACCTGTCGCGTGTACAGATCAGGGCGCTCACCGCGGAGATCATCGCCGATGACGACCAGCGCACGCTGGCAATCGATCTGTTCGACACCGTGTCGGGGTCGCGAAAAGCTGGCTTCGACAATGACTTCGACCAATTTCGCGACCTCGACCTACCGCTCGCGGAGGTGACCGCACCCGTGCTGGCGATACACTCCCGAACCGACGCCGACGTCCCGTTCGATCAGAGTGTCCATGCCGCGCAGACGCTGCCCGATGCTCGCCTCGAAGCCGTCGACGAGGGAACGCACCTGTCGTTGTGGCTCGGCTCGGACGCTCCGAGGCTGCAGTCGCTGGTCGTCGAACATCTGTCTGGGGCGTCGCGTACATGACGCTCGACGCTCGAGGATGCCGGATCACGAACTCACGTCGCGTGCGACATCGGTTCGCTGATGCGACTTCGATCGAGGTCGCGTAGACGGATTGATGTCGCATGCGACATCGATCTCAGGGTCGGCGTAGTCGGCTGGGCTCCTGATCAGAACAGTGTCGGCGGGAGAGCGCCCTCGAACTCGAGCAGCCAGCGTTTGGTCGCCAGACCCTGACCGTCCGCGCCGCCCGAGTAGCCGCCGAGTCCGTCGCCGGCGACGACGCGATGACACGGGATGATCAACGGCAGGGGGTTGATCCCCATGATCGTGCCGACGCCGCGCGCAGAGACCCGCGTGCCGCTCATCGCCGCGAGTTCGCCGTAGGTGACCGTGTCGCCGTGGGCGACCGTCCGGTGCAGCGTCGACAGGACCGCCCGGGCGGCGTCCGACATCCGATCGAGATCGACAGGCAGGTCGAAATCGGTCAGCTCACTCGCGAAATAGGCGCGGATCTGTCGAATCGCCTCTGCGAGAACGGGATCGATGGTCTCGTCATCGGTCGGTACGTCGGTGGTCACTCGCCAGGCCACGCGCACGACGGCCGATCCATTGCTGTCGACGGCCACGGCGCCGACCGGCGTCGGTACGAGAGCACGGCATGGTGTGGTCATCGGTGAGATCTCACGGTCGAGGTCAGGTCCGGCCACACAGTATCGGAGAGTCACGACACAGACGGCGCTGCGGGGAATACCCGGCCGAGCTGTGGTGTTCCGCCCACCATGAGTGCTAAAGCAGAGTTGAGTCCTGAAGGCTGGGTCCGCGAGCAGACCGAGAAGATCCTGGAGCAGGGCACGACCGACGGTGTGACCGTGATGGACCGTCCGATCGTACTGTTCACCACGACCGGCGCGAAGTCGGGCAAGAAGCGCTACGTCCCGCTGATGCGCGTGGAGGAGAACGGCAAGTACCTCATGGTCGCCTCGAAGGGCGGCGCGCCCGAGCATCCGGCGTGGTACCACAACGTGAAGGCGAACCCCCAGGTCACCGCGCAGGACGGTACCGACGTGAAGGAATTGACCGCGCGCGAGCTGAGTGACGGCGAGGAGCGCGATCACTGGTGGGAGCTGGCCGTCGCCGCCTTCCCGCCCTACGCCGAGTACCAGACGAAGACCGATCGGCAGATCCCGGTGTTCGTCCTCGAGTGAGCGTCGCGCTGCATCGATAAAGCCCCCGACCGCGGTCGGGGGCTTTACGCTGTCTGAGGCAACCTGCCGGAGGGAGAGTCATGGGTGACGTGATCGACTTCAAGCAGGTCTCCACCGCGGGACTCGAGAGTTCACCGGTTGCGGAGGCGCTGGCGGGACTCCGGGCAAACGAGGCCCGGTACTACAAGACGAAGTACGGGCACGACTTCACCGTCGTCCCGGCGTCGGACGCGCCCGAAATCCTCGACCGGGTGACCGCGATCCTGGCCGACGAGCGCGACATCACCATCGCCTCACCCGCGCTCGAGGTCAGCGACTTCGAGGTGGGCCCGGACGACGGAAGGCTGCACATGTCGTACGTGTTCTACGAGTCCGGCCTCGCGGTGAACGACATGTACAGCATCGATCCCGGTGGGAAGCGTGCCGTCGGGTTCAAGCTCTCCGACGGCATGGACGTCCCGACCGAGTCGGAGTCGACGTTCAAGTTCGCGCGTCAGAAATCGAAACTCGCCGGCGTGATCCGCGGGTCGTACTTCGTCATCAAAGGGGAGTACTGACCCCCGGGGTCACGAGAAGCGGATATTCAGTGTGGCGAGACCGAAGATCTTGCGGCCGCCCGACTTGGCCACCACGATCACGACGCCCGTCCGGGTCGCCGGATCGAGCGACTTGATCCGCCCGCTGTACTCGATCTCGCCGCCCTCGGCGCCGGACACGACAGCGGGCTGGGACAGGCGCACCGCGTAGCGGGTGACGGCACCCGGGTCGCCCGACCACGACGACACGAAAGCGGCCCCGAGCCCCATGGTCAGCATGCCGTGCGCGATGACATCAGGCAGGCCGGCCAGTTTTGCGCTCGTCTCGTCCCAATGGATGGGGTTCGCGTCGCCCGCGACACCGCCGTAGTTGACCAGATCGCCGCGCGACAACCTGATCGTGTGCAGAGGCAGTTCGTCGCCGACGTTCAGCTCGTCGAAGTTCCGTGCGCCCGATGTCCGCCCGCTGTCGTCAGCGGTGCGGACGTCAGCGTCGGGACGGACCGTCCGCACGTATCGTTCCGCCGCTTCGTCGTGGCTGAAGATGTTGACGTCGTGCATCATCACCTTGCGAACCGCACTGCTCAACTCGGGGTCGACCTCGTCGGCGGTGACCCCGACGACCGTCGTGTGCATGGTGTGCACACGCTCGCCCGAGGCATCGGTCATGGTGTTGGTCACGGTGATCAGGTCTTTGCCCGCGATCCGACGGACACTCGTCAGCTCCACGTCCGTCGTCAGCTCGTCGCCGGCGACGATCGGGCGGTGCTGCTCGAAGACCTGCTCGGTCTGGACGTAGGTGTCGTATCCGACGATGACCTTCTCGAACAGCTCCCGGTTCGCCGCCATCGCCGGGATGGAGGTGAAGGTGAGCGGCGCGACGAGACCGGAATAGCCAAGGGCGGCTGCGGCTTCGGGCTCCCAGTGGGCGCCGTGGTAGTCCTGGACCGCGCGTGCGTACTCACGCACCTTCTCGCGGCCGACCTGATACGAGCCGTCGAGCACGTAGTAGTGGCCGACGCGGGATCCGATCCCGGAGGGATCGTCGGTGGTCGTGGCGGTGGTCGTCGGGGTGTGCGTCACCCCGAACACGCTAACGGTGTGCGCATTCGAGTCCAACTCCGGAGTAACTCTCCGACACCGCGGTCAGCGCCGGAGACCTTTCCCGTGGGCGTACTCGGCCGGGCGACCCGAGGTCTGCCAGTCGTGCCAGTTCTCCCGATGGCGGCACATCCACTTCTCGTGAAGTCGACGGAATCGAGGTGAGAGTCGACGGGTGGTTTCGACGACGATCACCACCGGTAGTCGGAGCACGATGACGAGCATCCCCGGAACCGGACTGGGCATCCGGTAGCGCAGCCGCGTCGTGGGCAGTATGTAGACGCTCGAGTACGCCGCGTACATCGCCGCGTTGTATGTGCCGCGCAACCGCTGCAAGCCGGTCGACCCGCGCTTCGCGAACGCGGCCGGGAACGACTCGATGAGCTCTGCGCCGTCGGCCCCGGCGTCGTAGGTGCGGGTGGACGTGACGAAGGCCAGCAATCGCAACGAGTCGGCGATCGTTTCCGGATACCACTGCGTGCGCACCCCGAGTAGGTGGCCGAGGTAGCGCTGATAATGCAGCAGGACGCGGATCTCGCGGGGTGTCGTCTGTATTCCGGTCAGCCACAGCGCCATCGCGGGCACCACGCTGCCGCCCAGCAGGGTCAGTAGTTGGTAGGACTGACTGATCGGGTCGCCCCAGCGTTGGCGGTCCCATTCCGGGTGTTCGGCGACGGTGCGCCGGACCCACACGTGCATGATGCGTACCCGCATCGCCGTCGCACGACCCTGCGACCCCGGCGTGAGCAACGCGTCGGGTTGCGAGACGTCGATCCAGAAACGCGAGGTCTCCAGGAACCGGCGCAGAGCGTTGTCGCCCGCATAACCCCCGGCCAGCGAGAGCGGTTTCGCGACCGCGGCCTCGGTGTACATCTCCAGGGTGATCCCCCCGGCGACGCTGAACAGGCCGGTACCCCACCGGCGCCAGATGGCCTCGCCCTCCGCGATCAGCTCGGGGTCGACCCAGTCGGGCACCGTCTCGAACTCCTCGAACAGGTCGACCAGTGCGGGCGGGGGATCGTCGATGCTGTCCAGGCCGTCGGTGAGTGCCTGATCGAGCAGGGCCCGGGCCGCCTCGCCGCCCAACGTGCCGTAGACCTCGTCGACGAAACGTTCGGCCACGGGGTCGGTGCGGAACATGTCCTCGGCGAAGGTGCGGAGGTTCTCCGGCTCCGGGAAGAGGTCTTTGCGGGTGAACCGCCGAACCAGCGCCCGCACGCCTCGCAGACGCCGGTTGGTCATCGCGGACTCATAGGCGACCGCCGCCGGAAAGGCAGGAGTATCGAGTGGCAGCGAGGTGGACACGGGGACTCCTGACGTGAGACGGATTCCTAGATGTGTATCACCCGCGGTGCTCTGCTGACCAGTCGGCAACGGCGTCTTGACTTCAAGTGAACTCGAAGTTGCACCGTGGTGGGACATTCAACCAATCCGAGGAGGTATCGATGCGCCGCGTATCCGCCGACCTGTGGGAGACCAGCTCCGACAACCCGTTTCCGGGACTGACCACGCATGCCTACCTGTGGAGGTCGACTCGAAACGTCCTCTTCTACTCGGTTGCGTCGGACTCCGAGTTCGATGAGCTCTACCGCCTGGGTGGGATCGACGAGCAATATCTGTCGCATCAGGATGAGGCCGGGCCGCTGCTGGCAGCGATCCACGGACGATTCGGGACGACACTGCACGCTCCTTTCGCCGAAGCGGACCGGATCGGCCGCTACGCGCGGATCGGGGTGGGGCTCGCGGACCGGCACACGGACGGCAACGGGGTCGAGGTGATCCCGACACCCGGCCATTCCCCGGGTAGCACGAGCTACCTGGTGCACGGCGCCGACGGCGACCGCTACCTGTTCACCGGGGACACCCTCTATCGCAGTGCGTCGGGGCGGTGGACCGCCGGGTATCTCCCGGGCATCAGTGACCCCGACCAGCTCGCGGGGAGCCTCGAACTGCTGGCCACTCTTGCCCCGGACGTCGTCATATCGAGCGCGTATGCGGGGGAGTCAGCCGTTCACCGTGTCGACACGTCCACCTGGACAGCCGGTGTCACCGAAGCGATTCTCGGCCTGCAGGTGGCTGCGGACCGAAACGCCTAGTCGAACAGCCGCCGGAAGAGATTGGTCTCGGCGAGGTCGACCAGTTCGTCGCCGCGTCCGGACAGTACGGTGCGGAGCGCGTACAGCGTGAAGCCCTTGGCCTGGGCGGCGGTGATCGTCGGCGGGATGGACAGCTCCTGCCGAGCGGTGACGACATCGAGCAGCGCCGGACCATCGTGCGAGAGGAGCTCGTCGACCGCACCGGCCAGGTCGTCCGGCCGCTCGACGCGCCGACCGTGGATACCGAGCGACTCCGCCAGCGCGGCGAAGTCCGGATTCTCCAGATCGGTTCCGTAGTTGACGAATCCGGCCGCCTTCATCTCGACCTCGACGAAGTTCAGCGACGAGTTGTCGAAGACGACGATCTTCACCGGCAGGTTGTTCTGGGTGATGGTCAGCAGCTCGCCGAGCAGCATCGCGAGCCCGCCGTCGCCGGCGAGCGCAACGATCTGGCGGTCCGGGAAGGCGGTCTGTGCGCCGATCGCCTGGGACACGGCATTGGCCATCGAGCCGTGGGTGAACGAGCCGATCAGGCGACGGGCCCCGTTCATCTCGAGGTAGCGCGCCGCCCACACCACCGGTGAGCCGACGTCGGGGATGAACACCGCGTCGCGGTCGGCTTTCTCGCTGATGAGGCGGGTGAGGTACTGCGGGTGGATGGGCGTCCGGTTGCGGTCGTTGTCGGCGAGGTCGTCGAGGCGGCGCCGTGCCGTGGCGTAGTGGGCCAAACGAGGTCGACAGGTGTGCGGAGTCGCGGCCGGTGGAGATCTTCGGCAGGAGCGCACGGGCGGTGTCGCCGACATCGCCGACGAGTGGCAGGTCGACGGGGCAGCGTCGACCGATCTGCTCGCCACGGATGTCGACCTGGATGATGGTCGCCTTCGACGGATAGAACTGTTCATAGGGGAAGTCGGTGCCCAGCATGAGCAGTGTGTCGCACTTCTCGATCGCCCGGTATCCGGACGAGAAGCCGAGCAGCCCGGTCATTCCCACGTCGTAGGGGTTGTCGTACTCGATGAATTCCTTGCCCCGCAACGCGTGCACGACGGGGGCCTGCAGGGCACGGGCGAGCTCGACGACCTCGTCGTGAGACCCCTGCACCCCCGCCCCGGCGAGAATAGTCACGCGCTCGGAGGCGTTGAGAGTGTCTGCGGCGCGGTCGATCTCGGCATCGGTGGGCCGGGTGACCCGCGGGATACGGCGGATGGGGGCGCCGGCGCGCCGTTTCGGGCACGGCGCCAGGAAGGTCTCGCCCGGGATGACGAGGACCGCCACATCCTGTTTCTCGACCGCGGTGCGCAGGGCGATGTCGAGCAGGCGCGGCATCTGGTCGGGCGTGCCGACCATCTCGCAGAAGGCGCTGCATTCCCGAAACAGCTGCTCGGGGTGGGTCTCCTGGAAGTATCCGGTGCCGATCTCCGTCGCCGGGATGTGCGCGGCGATCGCGAGGACCGGGACACGACTGCGGTGTGCGTCGAACAGTCCGTTGATCAGGTGCAGGTTGCCGGGCCCGCAACTTCCCACGCACACCGCGAGTTCACCGGTGAGCGCGGCTTCGGCGGACGCGGCGAACGCCGCCGACTCCTCGTGTCGCACATGTCGCCACGAGATGGTGTCGTTTCTCCGCAGGGCATCGGTGAAACCGTTGAGTGAATCACCGGGCAACCCGTGGACGTGCCGGACTCCGGCGCGCTCGAGTTCCTCGACGATCCTCTCCGCGACAGTGGGCGGCATGGCGATCCGTTCGGTCGGCGGCGGTGTGCCCCGACTATAGACGCGGCGCGCGCCGGCGTGGCCACCGAAGAATTCGACCCACCCTGATTCGCCGACATGTCTCCGCTGCCAGACGGTGTGAAAATCGATTGCATGCCACGACGCGGTGAACCCCTCCAGAAGCTCGGATTTCTGACGATCGGACGCTTCGACGGTGACGACCCGCGCCCCGGCCACCTCGAGACGCTGCGGATGATCGAGCTGGCCGAACAACTCGGCTTCGACAGCGTGTGGGTGCGCAACCGGCATCTGCAGTACGGCATCTCCTCGCCGGTGGCCCTGCTGGCGGCCGCGGCGGTGCGCACCAGTCGCATCGAGCTCGGTACCGCGGTGATCCCGCTCGGTCTGGAGAATCCGCTGCGGCTGGCCGAAGACCTGGCGACGGTCGACATCCTCAGCGGGGGACGGCTCAACCCGGGGGTCTCCGTCGGTGTGCCGATGCGCTACGACGACTTCAAGACCGCGCTGTATCCCGAAACCCATGCGCTCGAGAACTTCTCGAAGGACCGGGTGGTGAGGCTCCTGGACAACCTGCGGGGCGAACCCGTCAGCGACTTCGAGGGCACCGTCGGGATAGAGACGTTCTCCCGACGGGTGCAACCGCATTCGCCGGGTCTCGCCGATCGGGTCTGGTACGGAGGTGGATTGAGCTCGGCGATCTGGGCGGGCCGGCAAGGCATCAACTATCTGACGTCCTCGGTGGTGACCACCGAGGGCACGGAGTCGCGCGACTTCGCGACCATCCAGGCCGAACACATCGACGCCTACCGTGCCCATCACGTTAACCCCGACCGTGCGCGCGTGTCCCAAGGGCTCGTGGTGATCCCCACGGATTCCGCGACCGCGGACCAGATCCGCAAGTACCGGGCGTATGCCGACAGTCGGTTCGAGCGCACGCTCACCCCGCAGGGCCCGCGGGGCCTCCTGTTCTCGCCGGACCTCGTCGGACCGTCCGATGAACTCGCCGAGAGACTGTATGAGCACGCGGGATTCCAACGCGCCACCGAGGTGGCCTTCGCGTTGCCGTTCTCCTTCGACGAGCCGGACTACCTGCAGATCGTGGGTGATCTCGCCGGGCAGCTCGGACCGGCACTCGGATGGACGCCGGCCGGCGGGACTTCGTAACGAGTAACCCTGCGATGAAGCATCTTTCGCTACGGGATGGTGGAGGACTCGACCGGTTGACGCAGCAGGGTCCGAAGTTTCTCCGGAGCTACTCGGCGGAAGTCGCTGAAGTAGATCTCATGGTGACGGCCCGACATGCGTAAGCCGTTGTCGGGTATGAACCGATCGTGCATCTCGGCCAGCACCGGCCCCTCGTCGTCGAAGGGCCCGTGGTGCAGTGTCTGAACACACGACCCCTCGTCCAACGACTCCGTGCGTAGATCGGCGAGACGCGGCGGGGGCTTCGTCGCGCCGGCCTCGAGAACAGCGGCGTCGAGCAGATCCTCGCCGATCCAGTCGGGAACCATCAGCATGAGCGTCCAACTCCAGCGGCCCTTGTCCCGGGCGCCGGTGAAGGTGCTCATGTCGTCGGCCCACCAGAGCCCCTCGAGGGGCGGGACGACGTAGTCACGGCCGAGTTCACGACTGCTTGCGAACTTCAGCTTGTACGCAACCGGATACAGCGTCTCGATCGACGCCGCGAACTGTGGTGTCGAGTTGGGGTCGCCCGATCCGTCGATCATCAGGTAGCGCATGGCCGGAACGTCGAGAATGCGGAACTGGCCGCGCCGCGCCTTGTACGAGTCCAGCGTCTTCTTGAAGTCCACCTTCTCGGGCACGCCCTCGACACTATCCGGGAATGCGTCGCCGCTCATAGGTTCGCAGCGCGAGAAAGTATGCGGCCCCGCCGATGGCGAGACTCCAGGCGAGCGAGGCGACAACACTCGCGGTGGGGACCGGGGCGTCGGTGAGGGTTCCGCGCAGGACCTCGATGACGGGGGTGAAGGGCTGATACTCGGCGAATTGCCGCAACCCGGTGGGTAGGGATTCGGCCGGTACGAAACCCGTGCTGAGGAACGGCAGGATCGTGAGGAACATCGGTGTGTTGCTGGCGGTCTCGACGCTCTTGGCCGCCAGCCCGAGGTAGACCGAGAGCCAGATCAGCGCGACGGAGAACACGGAAGTCACGCCGAGCGCGCCCAGCCAGTCGAGCGGACCGGCCGACGGCCGGAATCCGATACCGACCGCGACGGCGAGGACCACGACGATGCTGAACAGCGCCTGCAGGAGGCTGGCGAGTACGTGACCGGTGAGGACAGCGGAGCGAGCGATGTCCATGGTGCGGAAACGGTTGATGATCCCCGAGGTCATGTCCATGGCAACGACGATGGCGGTGCCCTGAACCGCCGACGCGACAGTGACCAGCACGATCCCGGGCACCACATAGTCGAGGTAGGCGGCCCGCCCGCTGTCGCCGGACTGCGTGGTCATCCCGGCGCCGAGCTGGCCCCCGAACACGAAGACGAACAGCAGCAGGAAGACCACCGGGATGCCGACCAGCATCACGGTGAGCACCGGGAACTTGATGAGCCGCCGAACGTTGCGGCGGACCATGACCCGCGAATCCGACACCGTGTGTGCCAGGGTCGTCATGAGGCGGCTCCGGACGGATCCGGGTCGGTGGCACCGGGTTCGCCGGTGTCGGCATCGGCGGCCGCGGAAGCGGGATTGCCGGTGAGCGCGAAGAACACATCGTCGAGGGTCGGGGCGTGGACACCGACGTCGGTGACCGTGATGCCGGCGGCCTCCAGCTGGTTCAAGGTGGTCCGGACAGTGGTGACGGTGTCGTCGGTCGCGATGTCGAGGCGTCGTGCTTCGGGAACCGGACGCGCATCCGGCAGAAGCGATGCCGCCTTGTCGAAGGAGTCGCGGTCGGCGAAGGTCAGGCGCACCTCGGAGTCGTGCACCCGGCTCTTCAATTCGGCGGCGGTGCCCTCGGCCACGATGTGGCCGTGGTCCAGGACGGCGATGCGGTCGGCGAGCTGGTCGGCCTCCTCGAGGTACTGCGTGGTGAGGAAGATCGTGACGCCTTCGGCGGCGAGCCGGGAGATGGTCTCCCACAGCATCCGTCGACTCCTGGGGTCGAGACCCGTGGTCGGTTCGTCGAGGAAGATCACTCGCGGAATGGACACCAGAGTCATGGCGAGATCGAGGCGCCGACGCATGCCGCCGGAGTAGGTCGACACCGCGCAGTCGGCGGCCGCGATCAGATCGAACTGCTCGATCAACTCCTGGGCGCGGGCCTGTCCGTTGCGTCGGCCCAGCCGTCGTAGGTCGGCCATGAGCACCAGATTGTCGCGCCCGCTGAACAATTCGTCGACCGCGACCGACTGGCCGGTGACACCGATCATCGCGCGCACCGCACGCGTCTGCGCGACCGTGTCGTATCCGCCGATCGTCACCGTCCCCGAGTCGGCGGGGAACAGGGTCGACGCGATGCCGACGGTCGTGGTCTTGCCGGAACCGTTCGGCCCCAGCAGGGCGGTCACGCTGCCGGCGGGTATCTCGAGATCGATGCCGTCGAGAACGCGATGTCCGCCATAGCTTTTCGTCAACCCGCGGATCTCGATGTCGGCGCCGGTGGTCAACCGATCGGGTCCGTCCGGCGGGCCGGTGCGCTCATCGGTCCTGCGCGTCGAGCCGGGCCGCGACCTCGGCGGGGAATCCGCCGGTGGTCACCGGACCCCACCTCGTCGGCGTGATGCGGATCAGCGACTTGCCCTGTGTTCGCATCGCTGCTCGGTACTCGTCCCAATCGGGGTGCTCACCGGAGATGCTGCGGAAGTAGTCGACGAGCGCGTCCTCGGCCTCGGGCATGTCGAGGACCTCGGCATCACCGTCGACCTGGACCCAGGCGCCGTTGAAGTCGTCGGAGAGCACCACGACACTGGCCACCGGCGTGTGCCGGAGGTTCGCCGCCTTCGCCCGGCCGGGATAGGTCGAGATGACGATGCGGCCCTGCTCGTCGACCCCACCGGTGACCGGCGACATCTGCGGGCTGCCGTTGGAGCGGACGGTGCTGAGGATCATGTGGTGGCGCGGCCGGATGAACTCCAGCAGTTCGGCACGGTCGACACCATCGGCTTTCGCGACTGTTCTGGCCATGCGCCGACCTTACGCCGGGACCGGGGTCTCAGGGCAGCGCGGCGATGAGGCCGGCCTGGACGGCGCTGACCGGGGTCGTCGACTTGCCGTCGACCGTCATCGCGTCGTCGGTGTTGATCACGATGATGATCGTCGTGTCCGATTCGTAGTTGTGGAACAACGAGGTGTTGTATCCGGGGAAATCCCCGTCGTGACCCCACCATCCGTCGCGGTTGCCGATACCGATGCCGTATCCGGAGGTGGCGGTGTTCGGTGGCGGCGAGGTGAGAATCGAGTCCCGGCGCAGTTGTTGGGTCGCCGGATTCAGGACGCCCTGCCCGGTGAACAAGGCCTCACCCCAGGTCTGCAGGTCGTCGACGGTCGAGATGACGGCACCGGCGGTGGACGCGAAGGACGGATTCCAGCGCGTCGAGTCGACCGTCTGCCCGTCGGGCTGGCCCTGGTCGGTGAGGCCGTCGAGATGTGGGTCGGGGATCTCGACCGACCCGCCGGGCCACGAGGACTCGTCCATGCCCAGGGGCGTGAAGATCCGGTCGGCGAAGACCTCGCCGATGGGTTTCGCGAGCACCTTCTCGATGACCAGGCCCAGCAGGACGTAATTAGTGTTGGAGTACTCCCAGCCCTGCCCCGGCGGAAAGCTGGGTGGCAGCGCCTTCGCGGTGTCCACCAGTTCGGTGGGCGTCCAGACGGATTCGGGGTCGGCGAAGAACTTCCGGTCGAAGGACTCGGACGCGGTGTACGACGGGATGCCGCTGGTCATGTCGGCGACCTGGCGCAACGTCGCGCTGCCGTTCGGGGCGTCCGGGACGAACCTGTCGATGCGGTCGTCGAGCGAGACGCGGCCCTCCTGGACGAGCTGCAGCAGCAGGGTGGCCGTCATCGTCTTGGTGAGCGAGCCGATGCGGGTGTGATCCGCCGCCTGGATGGGATCGTCCCCGCCGGCCGCCCGGACCCCGGACGTCCCCGTCCAGGTTCCGGCCGGTGAGATGACCCGGGCGATGACGCCGGGGAGATTCCCGGCGGCCCGGGTGTCGTCGATCGCCTTCTGGAACGCCGCCGCGGTGTCGGCCGGCACCGAGGTCGTCTGACCCGAGCCGGGCGCTGCACTCGACGATCCCGCACCGGATGCCGTCTCCGAGGGTGAGCATGCGACGAGGCCGAGTACGGCCGCTGCACCGATCGTCACCATGCGGAGGAGGGCCGTGGCGCGCACGGGGTTTCGGCTCATGTGGTCACTCTAACGGCAGGTCGGCGCACCGAGGCGACTTGGCGCAAATGGGACAACGTCCGGGGCGGGTATGTCAGATGCGGTGCGCCAGCGCCGGCGAGACCGGGTAGATGTCGACGGCCGTGGCGAGCTTCGAGGCGACGGCCCGCTCCCGCGCCACCGGGTCGAAACCCCGCCCGTACGGCCGGTCCGGGACGGACGTACCGGAATCCACCACCGTCCAGTCCGAGCCGGCCTCGACCAGTGACCAATGTTTGGTGGTGTAGTAACCCGGCATCGCCGCGACCGCGATCCCGGGATCGCCCGCGGCCGCGGCCATCAGGTGCGGGTGGAACCGCGTGCTGATCCAGGTGTTGTGGTGACCGGCGGGCAACCCGTCGTTCCAGACGTCGCGGAAGGTGCGCACGGTGGCACCGGCCAGACGTGTTCCGAGCCGGTAAGGAACCTCGTAATCGTGCCCCGGAATTCCCTCGACGACGGTGACCGCCGAACCGGGCACGTCCCAGGAGTCGAGCGTTGCCCGTACGAAGTCGGCCAGGGCCTCGACGCCGGTCGCCCGCGGTCCGGCGAACTTCTCGGTGAGGTCGGACTGCAGGCACAGCACGACGCCGTTCTCGGCCGGTGTGTCCATCTCTCGATACAGCGGAGGCCGGGGCCGGTGGAGGGTCAGCCACGCGTCGTCCCCGGAATGACGTGCGCCGATGATGCCGTCGAGTACGTCGTACGACGCGGTGTCGCGCACGTCCACGACGTCGAATGCGGCGAACGCCTCGGTCAACGCCGCCCACGCGGCGCCCTGCAGCGCGGGAACGAGTCCCTGACCCGTCGCGGCGAGGCGCGCCCCGGAGCGCCGGGCCACCGCAGCAGCTGCGACGAACAACGAGACATGGTGTGGCCACACGGTATTGAGGTAGCCGCCGCCCAGGAGGTGGATGGTGGTCGCCGACTCCAGGAGGTCGATCCCGGCGGTCAGTCGCGGCGCCAGACCTGAGTCGAGGGCGGCGGCGCCGACCCACTCCCAGGGCGCGGGTTGTTCGGCCTCCGCGGCGTAAGTGGTCAATTGCCAGAGGGTGTCGACGACGAGCATGTTCGGGTGGGCATCGCGCAGCAGCGTCGTGGCCGTGCCCGGGCTGTGGCAGTCCAGCACGATCGTGGCATTCGGACGCACCCGGGTCAGGTGCCGCAACCAGGTTCTTGCGATCAGTTCGTCGCCGTAGTTCGGGTGGCCGGCCGGTGCCACCAGGTAGATCACCTCGCCGGCACCCATCGCGCGGCCGAGACGTGACTCGGCGGAGCGCTGCCGGACCGAGGTGCCGATGCGGTCGGCGAGCACGCCCGCGGCCCGGAACAGGGGGCGGTTGAGTGCCGGTCTGCTGGTCACGATCCCCAAGGTTACGGCGTGCGCGGCCGGTGGCCCCGGTCGGACAGAGATCGGACGACACGGCGCGCGCTGGTACGAGGTGTCGCCGCTACCCGAAGGTGCCCTCGAGGTGACGCAGCGCGGCCTTGCCGTCGGTGGTCGGCCCGCGGTACCCGACGTACCCGTCGGGACGGATGACGAACACCGTCGAACCGTCGGGGCGGTAGCCATCGGCGAAGCGGCCGTCGGTGTCCCGGAGCAGCGGTAGTTCGGTGCTGCCGACCTGCGCGGTCGGCGCGGCGATCACATGGATGTCGAGGTGGCCGTGCGCCCTCGTCGACATCTCGTCGGCGAGTGATTCGAGTACCGCGACCTCGTCGGCGCCGGCGGTGGGGTCGGCGTACAGGACGAGCGAATGGTCGACGCCGCCGATCACGTCGAACAGTCGCAGCGGGAAATTGACGGAATCGCGGCTGAGGCCGGCGGCATCCGGTGCGCGTTCACCGGCACGCGGCGCGGCCGGCGCCGTGGGCACCGCCGACCCGGCGACGAGCGGACTGTCGGCGTAGGAGATCAGCAATTGGCCCTCGCGCCGCATGATGAAGTCCAAGTCGTTGGAATCGGCGCCGATGCCCTCGCGGGCGTCCCGGACCGTGCGTCCCACGACCTCCTCGCCGACGGGCCGACGTTCGAGGTCGTAGCTGTCGAGGAGCCCGTCGGAGCCGACACCCGCGACAGCGAGGGCGAGCTTCCAGGCGAGGTTGTGTGCATCCTGCACGCCGGTGTTCATCCCCTGCGCACCCGTGGGCGGGTGGATATGGGCGGCGTCGCCGGCGACGAACACGCGTCCACGACCGTAGGAATCGACGATGCGGTGACTGATCCGGAACACCGAGGACCAGCGCAGGTTCGACACCGTCGCGGGTTCCGGTGCGAGGCGGTCGACCACGGCCTGGATGTGGGACAGTTCCGGCGCCCGGGTTCCCTCGAAACCGTGCGCCACACCGTCTCCGCCGGTGGTCGGTGCGACCGCGAGTTCGTCGGGGACGAGCATCGACATCCGGTAGCGGCCGCGGCCGGGAAGGGGGATGCACACCAGCTGGTCGTCGGTCGTGCCGTCCGCGGTCTGGTGCATCGAGCGGATCGCGTACCCCTGGGGCATCGACCAGTCCGCCACGACGTCGCCGAGCATGTACTGCTCGGTGAAGGCGGCCCCTTCGAAGGACAGCCCGAGTCCCTTGCGCACCACGCTGTGGGCGCCGTCGGCGCCGAGCAGATAGCCCGCACGGACGGTGGTGTCCCCGTCCGGACCCGTGAGCGTCACGGTCACCCCGTCCGCGTCCTGGTCGAACGCGGACACGGCGGTGCCCCGGTCGACCTCGGTACCCAGATCGGTCAGGCGCTCACGCAGGATGCGCTCGGTCGCGTACTGGGGGAGCAGGTGGAATCGGTAGGGCACGTCGGGTGGCGTCGACAGATCGACCCGCGAGACCTGACTTCCGTTGACGTAGACGAGTTGTCCGCGCATCTCGAGCCCGGCGTCGAGCACCTGTTTCACGACGCCCATGCTCTCGAAGACCTCGAGCGTCCGCGGTTGGATCCCGACCGCCTTGGCGTACTGCGGGGGTTCGAGGAGCGGATCGACGATCCGCACGCGAACTCCGCGCCTGCGCAGCTCGATGGCGGCGGTCAAGCCGATGGGGCCCGCGCCGGCGATCAGGACATCGACTTCGGTCATGGAATCCTCCCGTTGTCGGCAGTCGCCGACGCTCTGAGGATTATCGGGCGGGTGGCATCCCACCGCCACCAGAACGGAGAAATCGGACGTCAAACGGACGGTCGACTCCGGCCCGGTCACCTCGGGATGGCGGCGGGGCCGATCGTCCGGGCGCCCAGTTGCGCGACTCTGGCCCGCAATTCACGGTCGGCGGTGACGACGATGCGCTCGCGACGAGGATCTGAATCCGCGACGACGCCGACGATCGTGTCGTCCCCCGAACCCGGCGCGTCGACGATCCGGACCTGTTCGCTCGCCACGACACCGCGGGCCCGACCCTCGACGACGAGCACCACCTCGAGTGGCCCCGGCAGTCCTTCGAGTCCGCCGACGGCGACGGAATCGAGACGCGTCCGCAACCGTTCGGTGGCTCCGCGGCGATCGCGCCACCACCCGTCGGGCACCGAACCCACGACGTTGGCGGCGTCGACGACGAGCAGGGGCCGGTCGTTTGGGGTGCGATCGTGCCGGGGTTCGGACGGTTCAGACATGCCGACCATCAGTCCACATCCGGCCACCCGGGGCGAGTGCGCCGTCCGATCGGCCGATCACAGGTCGCCGTGACAGAAGCGATTCGCCGGGTCGAGGCCGGCCTTGATCTCGTCGAGCCGGCGACGGTTGTCCGCGCTGAACGCGTCCGCGGCCCGGGCGACGCGTTCGGAGCCGGAGGTGAAGTTGAGGTAGGCGGCGCCGGTCACGTAGGGCTCGAGCTCGGCGCGGGTCACCCGCAACGTCGACTCGACGGCCAATGCGACGTGCGGATCGGGCACCGCCGCAACGAGTTCGAGAAGGAACCGGCCCTGTCGCCCCCGATCGTTGGGCGCGTTGTCCGCGCTGCGAGCGATCGCTCCACCGGCGTGGCGGATCTCGCCGCACACGATGAGCGGCGCCGACGCCGGGGCCGGCCGGACCCGCGCGGCGACGATGTCGACGGCCACGTCGGGGAGATCGTCGAACCATTCGGTGGTGACCATCACCGGCATCGGCTCGGTCGGGTCCATGCTGACGGCGTCGATCGCCGCGAACGGCAGCGCACCCCACATGTCGACGACCGGCGTCCGCCACTCGCGCCATTCGTCGACGACCGCGCGACCGGCGTCGAGATCCCCGGACCAGCAGCCGCGCACGACGGCGAAGCTCCGGCCGCGGAGCGGCGCCGGGACGTCGTCCGTGGGCGGGAGGTTGAGAATCGCGACGGCCGACGTCAGTTCCTCGGACTGGGCGGGCGCCCAGTCGCGGAACCGGCGGATGATCTCCTCGGCGTCGGCGGCCGGATAGAAGAGATTGCCGGCGTACACGGTCGACACCTCGACGAGCGCGATCTCCATGGACGTCACGACACCGAGACCGCCGGCGCCGGCGCCGCGCAACGCCCAGAAGAGGTGCGGGAAACTGGTATCGGTGACCCGGATCGGTGTCCCGTCCGGAGTCACCAGGTCGAACGAGAGCACGCGGTCCGACGAGAGGCCGTGGCGTCGACCGAGCCAGCCGAAACCGCCCCCGAGCGTGTAACCGACCGCCCCGACCCCGCCGGCCGAGCCCATCAGTGGCGCGAGACCGTACGGCGCCGCCGCGTCGACGACCGTTCGCCATGGGGCGCCGGCGCCGACCCGGGCGGTCCGGGTGACGGGGTCGACGCTCACCGACGAGAGCCGGGAGGTGTTGATCAGCAGTCCGCCGTCGGCCGGTCTCCCCGTGCCGTGACCGGTCGCCTGGACGGCGACGCGTAGATCTTCCTCGACGGCGAAGCGGACCGCCTCGACCACGTCGAAATGATTGTCGGGCACGGCGATCACGGCCGGGCGGTGCACGTCGAGCCGGTTGAAGCCGGATCGCGCGTCGAGGTAGCCGGCATCGCCGGGGCCGAAGACGTCGCCGGCGATCCGGTCGCGTAGTTGCGCGAGGACCGAGGTACGGGTCCGGACGGTGAGGCGCTCGGCGTGCTCGGGCAGGGAGGAGGCGGGTGTTGCGGGCATCGGCAGGTCCTCGGTCGCGGCCGGAACGATCCGGCGGAATTCGTCGGGCTCCGGGCGACGCCGGAGTCCTGACCAGGGTCGCCGACGGCGCTTGAAGGCGACTTGAGGCGGACTTGGCGACTCAGGTCGGGGACGTCAGACCCCAGGTCGTGGCCAGCGAATCGATCCGTCGGATCAACCCGGCCGCCTCCTGCGCGCGGGCGGTGTCGCGCGCGGTCGCCAGCGTGGCGCCGACCACGGACGCCGGACGCCCGTTGGCGTACTCGTAACGTGCGCGGACGAGGAGGCGGTGGGCGTCGGCATAACGTTCACCGGTGCGGTCGGCGAAGTCGTCGGCCCGGTCGAGCAGTGTGGCGGCGTCGGTGAGCTTGCCGGCGACGACGAGGACCTCGGCGTGCAGACCCAGCCAGTAGCCCTCACCCGTCCGCGGGTGATCCTCCACACCGACCTCGTCGGCACCCAGTCGCTCGATGTGCTCCAGGGCGTCGTCGAGGTCGCCGGTGAGGGCGCGCGCCCACCAGTACATGCGTTCGCCGCCGCGACGGAGGTAGGCGAGGGGCCCGACGCCGTCGGACGTGATGGCCGGGCCCGCGTCCAGAACCCACCTCGTGTCGCCGAGCATCGACGCCGCGCCGACGGCGAAGATGGCCATGGCGAGCCGGGACCGTGGATCGGGATGGGCATCGGCCATCGCGGCGAAGAGGTCCCGGCCGGCGTCGACACCGCGATGCACGGTCGCCGCCCAGGCCCGGAAGCCGCGGGCCATCGCGAGCTGATCGTCGCGGAGACCGTCGACGACGACGTCGATCGGCGCATAGTCCTCCAAGATGCGGTGCGCCGCACCGAAATTGCCGCGTGTGAACTCGTCGATCCCGGCGGCGTGCATGCCCAGATGGGTGACGACCGGGTCGTCGGATCTCTCGGCGCGCCGACGCAGATCCTCCGCGAGACGGTGGCCGGTGTGTGCATCCGCGATCTGGATGTGGGCCGCGCAGCGGGCGTAGTCGAGGGTGGCGAGGAGCCGGGCGTCGCCGAGGGCGGAGGCGAGTACACGGGCGCGGTCCTGCAGCTCGGGATCGGCGGCGAAGTACCCGTGCGCCGCGACGTCTCCGGCCAGTTGGGTGGTGATCGCGACGAGCTCCGCCTGCTGGTCACCGGTCGCGCGGGCGAGCGTCGCCGCATCCCCGAGATGCCGGCGCGCCCCGTCGAAATCGTAGGTGCGCAGCGCGATGTTCCCCGCCGCGAGGAGGGCGGTCGTGGTGCGCTCACGGTCGGCCAGCGGCCCGGCGGACCACAGATGCCGCGCGACTCTCGCCACGGCATGCGGCGACGAGTTGCCGGCGAGGGCGTCGGCGATCGCGAGATGCAGTCGCCGTGCGCGCATGGCGGCGATGCCGTCCGCGATCGCCTCCCGGATGATGTCGTGACTGAAGCCGAATCCGAACGGATCCTCCGGTCCGAGATCGATGACACCCGCCTCGCCCGCGGGTTCGAGGAGGTCGAGCGCCTCGTCCACCGGGCGCTGCGCGGCGGTCGCCAGCAGGACCAGGTCCACGCGGGTCCCGATGAGGGACGCGAGTTCGAGTAGTTCGGTCGTCGCCGCGGACATGCCGACCAGTCGCTGGCGCACCACATCACGGATGCCGGACGGGACGGCGCTGCCCGCGATGGACCCCCGGTCGGCCAGGATGCGGGCGAGTTCGCGCACGAAGAAGGCGTTGCCTCCGGTGCGTCGCTGGATCGACGACACGGTGGCGACCTCCGGCCACTGCCGGGTCTCGCGCCGGATGAGCTCGGAGATGTCGTCGCCGCCGAGCGGGCCGACGTGGAGGCGGCGATGCTCCGGCAACCGGGCCAGCGTCGCCAGGGTGGTGGCGACGACGGGCCGGTTCGACGGCGAACGCAACGAGGCGAAGAACGTGACCCCGGCGGTGCGTCGGGCGGCCATGTGCGCGAACAACTCCAGAGACGCACCGTCGGCCCACTGCAGATCGTCGAGCACGATGATCAGCTTCGACGTCGCGGCCACCCCCTCGAGGAGATCGGCGGCCTGGTCGTAGAACTGGAATCGAGCGGCCGCGTCCGGCATCTGCCGGGGCGGCGGGATCACGTTGACGCCCTCGGTCACCATCCGGCCGAGTGAACTGTCGAGGAGTCGTTCCCGATCGGCGGGGTCGAGCCGGGGGAGGACCGCACCGAGGATCTGCACCCACGGCCACATCGAGGGTGCGGCCGGGTCGTCGACGCAGCGCCCCCACAGGACCCGGAGGTCGGCGGCGCCCGCGGCCCGACGGCCGGCTTCGTCGATGAGCGCCGTCTTGCCCGCGCCCGGTTCGCCCTCGACCACGACCACGCCGCCGTGTCCTGTCATCGAGGCGAGCACCGCCCGATGCAATGCGGCGAGTTCGTCGGTCCGGCCGACCACGGACGGGGCGTCGTCGAGTTCGGCGTCGTCGACCGGTTCGTCCGTCATCGACTGCGCCGACGTCCGCGGGCCCGGTGCCGGGACGTCCGGCGCAAGCGTCACCTTGCCCGCGGCGGTGGCGGCCGGGGCGTCGAGATGCGGAGCGTGGTCGAGGATGTCGCGTTCGAGGGTGCGGAGACGGGGTCCCGGGTCGACGCCGATCTCCTCGGCGAGGGTCCGGCGGGCGGTGGCGATCGCCCCGAGTGCGTCGGACTGACGGCCGAGTCGGTAGAGGGCGGTGGCGAACAGCACCCACAAGCCCTCGTCGAGCGGCGCGCGTTCGACCTCGGTCTCCAGTTCGGTGACGAGCAGGCGGTGGTCGCCGTCGGCCATGCGGGCCTCGAAGGACATCTCCCGCGCCGCCTGCAGCATGCGGTCGAGGTGATCGGCGGCCTCGTCCCGGAAGGCGAGGCCCTCGAACTCGGGGAGCAGGGGACGATAGTCGGCGAGCACCTGGTGCAGCAGCGGTGCGGCACCCGCCGCGTCGCCCTGTTGCATCAATGCACGAGCATCGCCGACCCGGGCGGTCAGCCGGCGCACGTCGACGTTGTCGGCGGCCGTCGGGAGGCTGTACCCCGTCCCGTGGGTGAGCAGGACCGTGGAGGGAGTCCGAGGCTTTCGATGCGGCTCGAGGACTTTGCGCAGGCCCGAGATGTAGGACTGGAGCGACACCTCTGCGCGCTCCGGAGGCGAATCGCCCCAGATGCCCTCGATCAGACTGTCGGCGCGCACCGGAACACCCTCGGCAAGGATCAGCTGGGCGAGTGTCGCCCGCTGCTTGCGCGTGCCGAGTTCGACGGGGTCGGAACCGATCTGAGCCCCGAGGCCGCCCAAGACCGTATAGGAGATTTCGAGCATCAGCGTGAGTGTAAGTGGTGATCGGGTCCTTCCGGGCGGCTAGCGGCGAACGTGCCGACGATCTGCCCGCGACCGCCCGGGGATGTCGGTGGCCGGGAGTAGCTTGGCAGGCATGAGTCTCGCACTGGGCATGATCACCGTCGACGCACTCGCGCCCGCGCCCCTGGCGACGTGGTGGGCCGAGCAGCTCGGCGGCCGCATCGTCGAGGACAACGACGGTTACTTCATCGTCGTCGCGGTCGGGGAGGGCGGGCCGCTGTTCGCGTTCCAGCAGGTCGAGGACCCCACGCCCGGCAAGAACCGCGTCCACCTCGACCTGACCACCGAAGATCTCGAGACGGAGGTGGATCGACTCGTGGCGGCGGGCGCGAGCCGGATCGCCGATCGTGAGATGCCCGGCTTCGTGTGGGTGACGCTCGCCGACCCCGACGGCAACCAGTTCTGCGTGTCGGCCCGACACGGTGCGGAGACGGCATCCTGACGCGTTCCCGCATCGCCCGGCCGGATACCCGGTGTGCCTGATGGGATTCACCCGGGCCGACCTGCTCGCCTACCGAGACCGCACCGTCGACGACCTCGTGGGCGAGGGCTGCAAGCTGCTGTTCGTCGGCATCAACCCCGGCCTGTGGACCGCGGCCACCGGTGCGCATTTCGCCCGGCCCGGCAATCGGTTCTACCCGGCGCTCGCCCGGGCCGGCATCGTCGACCACGTGATCGACGCATCGACGGGCATGTCCGACGCCGACCGGACGATGCTGCTCGACCGCGGCGTGGGGATCACCAACGTCGTGCCACGCGCCACCGCGACCGCCGCCGAACTGACCGTCGAGGAGTTCCGCGAGGGGGGACGCCGCCTGCGCGAACGGGTTCGTGAGATCCGCCCACGGGTTGTCGCGGTCGCCGGGATCACCGCGTATCGCAGCGCGTTCGGGCGCCGCGATGCCGTGCCGGGGCGGCAGGACGAGACGTGGGACGGGGCCGAACTCTGGGTGGTCCCCAACCCGAGCGGACTGAACGCGCACGAGACGGTCGAGTCCCTCGCGGCCGCCTACCGCCGGGCCGCGGCTGCCGCCGGGGTCGTCGACGACCTCAGAAGTCCTCCGAGCTGACGACCCGGCGTCGCACCGACAGCAACTCGACTTCGGGATGGGCTGCCGCAGAACGTTCGACGGCGTCGAGCACGTCGACGACATGGCCGCGGTCGGCGGCCACCGCACTGACCCCGATGACGGTTCGCCGATGGACGTCGAGGTGTCCGACCTCGGCAGCCGAGACCGTGTACCGCTTGCGCAGGTCGGCGACGATCGGTCGCACCACGGACCGCTTCTGTTTCAGCGAGTGCACGTCACCGAGCAGATAGTCGAACTCGCAGAACCCGATCCACATCAGTGGTCGGTGCGGATCAGCGTCGCCACGTGGTCGGGTACGTACTTGGACAGCGAGCGCGGCGGGCGGTGATAGTTGCCCGACTCGATCGGATGCTTGGGCAGGGACACGCGGGGGCGGGGGACCTCGGCGTACTCGATGGTCGACAGCAGATGCGAGATCATGTTCAGGCGAGCATGCTTCTTCACGTCGGATTCGACGACGTACCAGGGACTCAGCGCGGTGTCGGTGTGGACCATCATCTCGTCCTTGGCGCGCGAGTAGTCCTCCCACCGGTACACCGACTCGAGATCCATCGGGCTCAGCTTCCATTGCCGCACTGGGTCGTTCATGCGTGACCGGAACCGCTTGAGCTGTTCGTCGTCGGACACCGAGAACCAGTACTTGCGCAGCAGGATGCCGTCGTCGATGAGCATCTGCTCGAAGATCGGGGTCTGCCGCAGGAACCGCGAGTGCTCCTCGGGGGTGCAGAAACCCATGACCTTCTCCACGCCGGCGCGGTTGTACCAGGACCGGTCGAACAAGACGATCTCGCCGGGCGCGGGCAGATGCGCGACGTAACGCTGGTAATACCACTGTCCGCGTTCACGATCCGTCGGCGCCGGGAGCGCGGCGACCCGTGCGATCCGTGGGCTCAGATACTCGGTGATGCGCTTGATCGTTCCGCCCTTGCCGGCAGCGTCACGCCCCTCGAAGATGACCACGACGCGGGTGCCGCTGTCACGGACCCATTCCTGGAGCTTCACGAGTTCGGTCTGCAACCGGAACAACTCCGCCTCGTAGACCTTGTTCCCGATCTTGGCCTTTTTCGCCTTGTCCTTCTTCGACATGAGCAGAAACACTACGGGGTGGACACGGCCTCGCGCTCGGATTGGAGTTCGGCGACCGACGCGTCGATCCGCGCCCGCGAGAACTCGTTGATGTCGAGACCCTCGACGATCTGCCACCGGCCGTCGACCGAGCGCACCGGAAACGAGCACACGAGTCCCTCGGGGACTCCATAGGCTCCCGGGGACGGCAGCGCCACCGACGTCCAGTCGTCGGGCGGTGTCCCGAGCACCCAGTCGTGGACATGGTCGATGGTGGCGTTCGCCGCCGAGGCCGCCGACGACGATCCGCGAGCCTCGATGATCGCGGTGCCACGGCGGGCGACGGTCGGGATGAAGTCGTCGACGAGCCAGTCACGGTCGGCGGCGATGTCCGCGCCGCTTCGGTTGCCGACCCGGGCGTGGAAGATGTCGGGGTACTGCGTGGCGGAGTGGTTGCCCCACACCGTGACCCGGCTGATCTCGGCGACGCTCGCGCCGGTGCGTCGGGCCAACTGGGCGATGGCGCGATTGTGGTCGAGGCGGGTCAGGGCGGTGAACCGGTCGGCCGGGACCTCGGGCGCGTTGGCGGCGGCGACCGCGGCGTTGGTGT
Organism: Gordonia sp. p3-SID1431; assembly: GCF_025143765.1. Taxonomy (NCBI): domain Bacteria; kingdom Bacillati; phylum Actinomycetota; class Actinomycetes; order Mycobacteriales; family Gordoniaceae; genus Gordonia; species Gordonia sp. p3-SID1431. The sequence continues at coordinate 25,571 of NZ_JAMBDT010000024.1, read as the reverse complement.
TGGCGGGGTTGCCGACGACGATCACCCGGATGTCATCGGCGGCAACGTCGTTGATGACCGAGCCCTGGGCGGCGAAGATGTCGGAGTTGGCGGCCAGCAGGTCGGCGCGCTCCATGCCCTTGGTGCGCGGACGGGCCCCGATGAGCAGACCGAAACTCGCCCCGTCGAACGCCTTGCGCGGATCGTCGAGGACGTCGACGGACTTCAGGAGGGGGAACGCGCCGTCGTCGAGTTCCATCGCGGTGCCGACTGCGCCGGAGATCGCCTGCGGGAGTTCGAGGAGTCGGAGAGCAACCGGTTGGTCGTGACCGAGCATCGCGCCGGCGGCGATGCGGAAGACGCTGGCGTATCCGATGCTGCCGGCGGCACCCGTCACGGTCACCGTCACCGGTATCCGCCGGTTCATGCCGGCTTCTCGGTCAACAGGACCTGCGCCGCGGGGCCGACGAGGACGAGCGCGTGGCCCACCGAATACCAGGTCAGCGGTTCCTTGGTGAACGTGGTCACCCAGGCGTCGGCGCCGGCGTGCGGACCGGGGCAGGCCATCATCGTCGAGGCGAGGGAGCCGAGACGCAACAGTGAGTCGTCGACGCGGAGATCCCCGATGTGCCGGTTGCAACCGGCAGACAGCGCGATCCGATTGGCGGCCGGGAAACTGACCTCCAGCGGTCCACCGCCGGGGATCTGTTCACCGGTCACCGCGGTCGAGGTGTAGGTCTTGCCGACGAAGCCGGGGGCGGGGGGAGCGGCGGCAGCGGACCCGGGGCCGACGAGCATCGTGCCGACCGCGGCGATCACCGCGCTGAGCAGTAAGGCCATGCGTAAGCTGATGCGGTGTTCGCGGGCCGGGGATCGGTCGCGCGCGGGTAGACGTCCCGCCTCGGATTGACGTCGCTGCGCCGGTTGACGGCGTTCGCCGGAGCTCACGCGCACAACGGTAGCCGACCGGACAGGGGTATGGATATGACGAATGTGGGCACCATGGTCCCGGTGACGTGTCGGACTGAATACCTGACCGGTCGCCACCACCGCTCGGCCACCGCAGCCTGGGTTCTCATGGTCGTCGCGATGATCGCGCTCGTGACCCTCAACATCGCCGGGGTCGACGGTCTCATCACGTCGGCGGTGGTCGGTGGCGCGATCGCGGCGTCGTTGCTCGGGGCGGCCTTCGGCCGGCTCGGTGAACGAGGCGCGGTCCTGCTGACTGTCGACGACGACACGGTCTACTTCGGGAACGAGGACCGCACACTCGTCAGCTACCCGCTCGACTCGCTCGTCACGGTGGCCGTGGGTGGGCCGGCGGACGCGACTTCGGAGATGGCCGGCGAGCGTGCGCGTCACCTGACGGTCGTCGGGCAGAAGTATCTGAAACTCACCTTCGCGAGCCGGGACGGTGAGCCCGTTCCCGCCGACCGGACACCACCCAGCTCCCCGGACGAGTCCGACGACACGCCCGAGACGGAGTTCTGGCGGGTCGCCGTCGTCGAAGGAGACCCGGCGGTCGCGGAGATCCTGGCCCGACTCCGCCGGCACGCGCCCGAACGCATCGCCACGAAGAAGAAGGGCGCCGCGACGCCGGCCGGGTCACGGGCGGCAGCGGCGAGTGCCCCGCCGGACGAACCGGTCGACCTGACCCGACCCGCATCCGGCGGGCCCCGGATCGCCGACGCGGGCTCTGACGAAGCGGCGCAACGGTTGTGGGAGGAAGCGGCGCGTCGCCACGACGAGGTCCTCGGCGCCTACGGAACCTACGAACTCGATCCCGCCATGCTGCTGAGGTATCCGGCCGTGACCGACGTGACGGTCGAACAGACGCAGACCTTCCATCTCGCGCTCGACGAGGCGATGGCTCTGCGGACCGACGACTACCCGGACAACCGCTCGCGCGCCGACGCCTACCAGCAGTCCGTCGCCAGACTGCGGCGGGCCTGGATCGCCTGCGAGAAGAACGGCCGGCGGGTGGGCGCAAGCTACCTGGAGCAGACCGATCAGGACGACCTCGATCGCGCGCTCAAGCTCTACAACCACGCCGCCGCCAGCAGCACGCCGGCCGAGCAGGCGACGTACTACGGCCGCGTCCGCGACATCGTCACCACGATGACCGATCGCGGGGTGCTGCATCCGCCCGAAGCGGCGGTGGCCGAACTGCAGGCCGTCACGCGGAGGGCGCTGGAAGCGGGGACCCCGAAGGTGTGAGTCGACCGGTGTGGTCGCGCCGGCCGGGTCCGGTGTCAGTACCGACCCTCCTTCATGAAGCGTCCATCCAAGGTATAGATCGCCTCGGCGTCGTCGGTGTTGGCGATGTCCATCCGGATGACGAACTGCGGAGCCTCGTCGATGCGGTTGCGTTCGACCTCGACGCCCACCGCGTCACGGTCGTACTCGGGCACCGACGCACGTCTCATCAAGTCGGCCCTGACCTGGTCGAGGGTGTCCGCCGAGATGCTGTCAAAGCGGAAGCCCACGCTTCGGTAACGACCCTCGCTGACGGTTCCGACCGGGAATTCGCCGGGTGCGATGGCGACTTCGCCGCCACGGTCGCCGAGTCGGTACCTCACTAGGACCCCGCCCGAGTTCTGGATGACGCTCGCCGTGACCGGGGACACACCGTCCGCCGTCCCCTGGATGATGAACTCCTCGATGACGGGCGCGTCGACGGGGACACGAGCAGCCGCCAGTTCACGACGCGCCAGTTCGAACGACTTGGCGAAGTCCGCGGGGTCGAAGAACTCGGCGATGGTGCCGTCCGGTGTCGCCTGGACGACGTAGTCGTCGATGACACCCTCGTCGGGTTCGATGGTCCCGGTGATCAGTACCGGACCGTCCGGTCCGCGCCGCTCGATGACCACCTTGTCCAGTTCCGGTTCGGTGGCGTACGGCCGGACCGCCGCCACCATCGGGTCGGCGAGTGAGCCGAGTGTGTTCGGTTCGATGGCCGCGGCGTCGAAGGTCTTGTTCGCCCGTTCGGTGTTGGGCACGACTGACGAATTCGAGTACCCGTCACCGATGTTGATCGTCCTGGCGCGGCCGGTGTCGGGATCGAAGACGCGCGCGGAGGCCGACGGAGAGCCGACCTCGTAGTCGAGTTGCAGCACGTTGTGTACGCCCTGCGGGCCCGCGTATTCGGCGATCGCGTCCAGCATCTGCCGATGCTGATCGGCGAGAGTCGCCGCGTCCTCGTCGTCGGAATCGATCGCGGAATCGAACCCGGAGAGCGACGGCCCCTCGACGTGCCACCCGCCGGCGACACCGAACAGCAAGGCGCCGGCCACGAGCAGGGTGACCGCGGGATAGACGAGCGCCCAGCGGCCGGGCTGGTCGTCGAATTCGGGGGTCTCCGGCTGGTCGCGGGGCGGGAGAGCATCCGGCGGCAGTGTCGTGAACGGGGTGTCGGTCAGCGACTGGAAATTCCCCTTGGTCATCGAGGTGATCCAGCGCGCCCGGTACGCGGTGTCGTTCGGTGGGTTGATCGTCGCGGTGACCATGGTCGGTTGCGAGTCGTCGGCGGTCAGGCTGCTGCGGGTGAGCGCCTCGACCTTCACCTGCGGGGCGTCCGGCGACGTGGCGCGCCGGAACTCCGGCAGTTCCGACACCCGGGAAGCGCGGGGACTGACCGCGATGCCGGCGAAGACCAGGGGGATCCCGAAGAACAGCGCGACCCACCAGTCGTTGAATGCACCGAGGCCGACTCCGACCGCGATGAGCGACCCGGCGATCGTCGCGCGCAGGAGACGGAGTCGAACCCTGGTCCGGCGAGTCCTGGTCATGGGCCGTCCTTAGTCCTCGAGCCGAATCGGGTGGACTGATCATAATGTCGGCGTCCTCGGTCGACCAGCGGCCGCGTACCGTTGTTGCTGACCTGACCGCCCGGAGGGGGTGGGTCGCGACGGAACCGGGAACGATCAGGAGAAATGTTTCGGTGGGAAAGCTGAGCAACAGCATGTGGCGCCTTCTGGGCGCCCAGTCGACTCGCAACCAGTCGAAGTCGTTGGGTGTGATCAAGGATGCCGAAGCCCACACCGACTGGGCCGCCGAACTCGCCGACGACGCGTTCGGCGCGGAGGCCGAGAAACTCGACATCGCCGAGAAGCCCGCGGACCGCGCGAAGTTCCTCGCCCTGGTCCGGGAAGCCGCCGACCGCACCATCGACCTGCGGCCCTTCGATGTCCAGTTGCAGGGCGCCCTCCGACTCCTGGAGGGCGACATCGTCGAGATGGCCACCGGTGAGGGCAAGACGCTCGCCGGCGCCATCGCCGCGATCGGCCATGTGCTGCAGGGACATCAGGTCCACGTGATCTCGGTCAACGACTACCTGGCGACCCGCGACGCGGAGTGGATGAAGCCGCTGTTCGACGTCTTCGGCATCACCGTCCACGCGGTCTCGGAGAACTCGAGCCGCGAGGAACGGCGACGCGCCTACACCGGTGACGTCACTTACGGGTCGGTCAACGAGATCGGCTTCGACGTCCTGCGTGATCAGCTCGCCCTGTCCGAAGCGGACCTCGTCTCACCGACACCCGACGTGGCCATCATCGACGAGGCGGATTCGGTGCTCGTCGACGAGGCGCTCGTGCCGCTGGTGCTCGCCGGTTCGACCGAGACCGAGGTGCCGGACGCGGCGATCCACGACGTCGTGTCGCGGATGAAGAACAAGCACTACGAGGTCGACGCGGAGGGTCGCAACGTCACCCTGACCGACGAGGGTGCGGTGTTCGTCGAGGAAGAACTCGGCGGCATCGACCTCTACAGCGAGGAACACGTCGGCACGACGCTCGTACACGTCAGCATCGCCATGCACGCCCACTATCTCCTCGAACGCGACATCCACTACATCGTCCGCGACGGCGGCGTGCACCTCATCAACGCCTCGCGCGGCCGCGTCGCGCAGCTCCAGCGCTGGCCCGACGGGGTCCAGGCCGCGGTCGAGCTCAAGGAAGGGCTGACGCAGACCGACTCGGGAGAGGTCATCGACACCATCACGGTGCAGGCCCTGATCGGCCGCTACCCGAAGGTCTGCGGCATGACCGGCACTGCGCTCGCCGCCGGCGAGCAGTTCCGCCAGTTCTACGAACTGCGCGTCTCGCAGATCCCGCCGAACACCCCCAACGTCCGGACCGACCTGCCCGACCGGGTCTACGACACCAAGGCCAACAAGGTCGAGGCGATCGTCGCCTACGTCAAGGAGATCCACGAGACCGGACAACCCGTCCTCATCGGTACCCACGACGTGGCCGAGTCCGAGGAACTCGCGTACTTCCTCGACAAGGCCGGGGTGTCGTCGGTCGTGCTCAACGCGAAGAACGACGCCGAAGAGGCGAAGATCATCGCCGAGGCCGGCGCCCGGGACGCCGTCACCGTGTCCACCCAGATGGCCGGACGGGGCACCGACATCCGCCTGGGTGGTTCGAAGGACGACGCGGACGCCCACGACGAGGTCATCGAACTCGGCGGGTTGTGCGTCGTCGGCACGGGCCGCCACGACACCGAACGTCTCGACAGTCAGCTGCGCGGACGCGCGGGGCGTCAGGGCGATCCCGGTACGTCGGTGTTCTTCTCCAGCCTCGAGGACCCGGTCGTCACCAAGAACCTCGCGTTCAAGCGAGATCCCGTGTCGCCCAACGAAGACGGTTCGATGGGCAGCAAGGGCGTCGACCTCATCGAGCAGGCCCAGCGGATTGCCGAGGGCGTGATGCTCGAACTCCACGCGAACACCTGGCGTTACAACAAGCTGGTCAATCAGCAGCGGGACATCATTGTCGAACGTCGTATGCAGATCCTGACCACCGACGCCGCGCTCGAAGAGCTCGCGGATCTGGAACCGGACCGCTACGCGCAGTTGACCGGGAGCACGACGACGGTGGAGACCACCACCGATGAGGCCGACGCCGACAAGGCCGACGCCGAGACGGCCGACGCCGAGAAGGCCGCGACCGATCACGAGGCCACCCCCGCCGTCGCGCCCGTGCCTCGCGAGGTGTTGTCACAGGCCGCGCGCGAGATCGTGCTCTACCATCTCGACCGCGCCTGGGCCGACCACCTCGCGTTCGTCTCCGACGTCCGCGCCAGCATCCACCTCCGGTCGCTGGGCAAGGAGAGCCCGCTGGACGAGTTCCACCGGCTGATCCTCGCCGAGTTCGCCGATCTGCCCGGTACGGCACTCGCGAAGGCGCGCGAGACGTTCCGGGAGGCCGACATCACCCCCGACGGCGTCGACCTCGGGTCGGCGGATCTGCACCGGTCGACGACCACCTGGACCTACATGGTCCACGACAACCTGTTCTCCTCGGGCGGAGCGAAAACCTTGCAGGGCATCATCGGGATCTTCCGGTGACCGAGCCGGAGGCGGCGACCACGCCGGCTCCGGACCGGATCGTCACGGTCCCGAACGCGCTGAGCGTGCTTCGGCTCGCACTCATCCCGGTGTTCGTGTGGCTGCTCCTCGTCGAGAAGGCGGACGGCTGGGCCTTCGCCGTCCTCATGTTCTCGGGCTTCTCCGATTGGGCCGACGGCAAGATCGCGCGACTCCTCGACCAGTCGTCGAAGATCGGTGCGCTGCTCGACCCGGCCGCCGACCGGCTCTACATCGTGATCATCCCGATCGCGTTCGGTATCCGGGAGTTCCTGCCGTGGTGGCTGATCGGTGTGATCATCGCGCGCGACGTCCTGCTGTTCGCGTCTGCGCCGCTGTTGCGTTCGCGGGGCGTGCTGGCGCTCCCGGTGCTCTACATCGGCAAGGCGGGGACCTTCGCGCTGATGAGCGCATTCCCGTGGCTTCTTGCCGGACAGCTCGATTCGATCGTGGGGACCATCGCGTACCCGATCGGCTGGGCTTTCATGATCTGGGGCGTCGGACTGTATCTGTGGTCCTTCGTCCTGTACTGGTATCAGACGATCCTGGTGATGCGGCTCATGCCGCCGCGTCACCCGGCAGGCGACTCGGCAGACAGTAGAGTCTGACGAGGACGAAAGGGGTTCGCGTGACCGACAGCAAAGTGCCAGAGACCTTGCGCTACACCGCGGAGCACGAGTGGATCGAGCGACTCGGGCCGACGACGGTGCGCGTCGGGATCACCGACTACGCCCAGGACGCTCTCGGCGACGTGGTGTTCGTCCAGCTACCCGAGAGCGGTGCGGAGGTGACCGTCGGCGAGTCGTTCGCCGAGGTCGAGTCGACGAAGAGCGTCTCGGACATCTTCGGGCCGCTCGCAGGCACGGTGTCGGCGGTGAACGACGCCCTCGACGCCTCGCCGGAACTGGTCAATTCGGACCCGTACGGCGAGGGGTGGCTGGTCGAGATCGAGGCGGCAGACGAGGCGACCCTCGACGAACACCTGGGTGAGGTACTCGACGCCGCGGGGTACCGCGCCGTCATCGAGGGGTGAGTTCTCCCGGCCGTGAACGGCCGGTGCCCCGATCGACCCGGCTGATCGCCTCCGGAACGATATGATCGTCGATGCCGGAGTCGACTCGCGCGCCGGTGGGATCGGCAGGACCGGTACGGTTACGGCAGTGGGAACGAGGCGCGACGTGACACCGATGCTCACGATCTCGCGCCGAGAACTACCCGGCCGCACAAGTCATGTAGATTCGACCGGCCATCGTGGCGAGAGCCGACGGGCACCGTCCCAGGCGATGCCGGCGGTTCCGAGAACGAGGTTGGCGACTGTGCGGTCGACACTGACGACGACGAAGGAGAAGTGGTGAGCGAAAACGACAGGGACTTCGAGGCGCCGGTGGAGACCACATCGGTGTTCCGGGAGGAGTTCATCAATGAACTCGATGCCGGGACCAGCACCTCGAGTGAGCCGGCCGACACGGGGGTCGAACGACTCGCTCCCGGGACCGCGCTGCTTGTCGTGAAGCGAGGACCCAATGCGGGGTCGCGGTTCCTCCTCGATCAGCCGACGACCTCGGCCGGCCGGCACCCCGACAGCGACATCTTCCTCGACGACGTGACCGTCAGCCGTCGTCACGCCGAGTTCCGTCTCGGCGACAACGACTTTCAGGTCGTCGACGTGGGCAGCCTCAACGGCACGTACGTCAACCGCGAGCCGGTCGACACCGCGTCGCTGAGCAATGGCGACGAGGTTCAGATCGGCAAGTTCCGTCTGGTGTTCCTCAGCGGTCCCCGCGACGAAGCAGACGCCTGACACCCGTGACGGCGTCCACGGCCCCCCGCGGCGAAGGATCGATGTCGATCGGCACGGTTCTCGCCCAATTGCGTGATGACTTCCCGGACATCACGATCTCGAAGATCCGATTCTTGGAGTCGGAGGGTCTGGTGACCCCGGAGCGGGCTCCGTCGGGGTATCGGCGGTTCAGTCAGGCCGACTGCGAACGGCTGCGGTTCGTGCTGACCGCGCAGCGGGACCGGTATCTCCCGCTGAAGGTGATCAAGGAACAGCTCGACGCGATCGACAACGGCAACGGCGGCTTCGGTCCCGGCGGGACGCGCGTGCTATCCGCGGCCCGCGGGACCGTGGCGCCGGCCACCGACTTCGGTGCGCGCGCCGGACGCGTCTCCCGGGAGTCGCTGATCGAACGCACCGGGGTGGATTCGGCGTTCGTCACCGAACTCCAGCGCAACGGCCTGTTGACCGCCGGGCCCGCCGGGTTCTTCGACGAGGACGCCGTACGGCTCGTCGAGGCGGCCGCGGCCCTGGCCAGTTACGGCCTGGAGACGCGTCATCTCCGGGCATTCAAGGTGTCCGCAGATCGCGAGGCGGGCCTCGTCGCCCAGATCGCCAACCCGATCGCCAAGGGCAAGGGCACCGGTGCGCGGGACCGCGCCGAGGAACTCGTGCGCGAGATCGCGGCCTTGTCGGTGACGCTGCACACGCAGTTGGTCAAGGCGGCCGTCAAGGGTGCGCTGGACTGAGATCGCGGTGCGCGCGTGCGGCCGCCGCACCGGACTGAACAGCGACGATCCGCCGAGGGCATCCGCTGAGGGGATCCGCTGGGGCGCCGCGAGTCGGCCGCCGCTGTCCGCTCAGTCGGTGTAGCGTCGAGGTCACTGAATCGAGCGCCGTACAAGGCGTCTGGGAGGTGCGAGATGAGCGAGATGCGTGTGGTGGGCATCAGGGTCGAACCCCCGCAGAGTCAGCCGGTGTTGTTGCTGCGCGAGGTCGAGGGCGAACGCTACCTGCCGATCTGGATCGGGCAGAGTGAAGCTGCGTCGATTGCGTTGCGGCAGAAGGGGATCGAGCCTCCTCGTCCGCTGACCCACGATTTGATCGTGAACCTCATCAAGGAGTTCGGGCAGACCCTCGTCGAGGTCCGGATCGTCGACATGCAGGAGGGCACCTTCTACGCCGAGATGATCTTCACCGGCGACCTGCGGGTGTCGGCGCGGCCGTCGGATTCGATCGCGGTCGCGATGCGTGCCGAGGTGCCGATCATCGCCGACGAAGAGGTTCTCGCCGAGGCGGGGTTGCTGATCCCGGACGAGGATTCCGACGAGTCCGCCGAGGTGCAGCCCGAAGAGGTCAAAGAGGACGAGGTCGAGAAGTTCAAGGAGTTCCTCGACAACGTGTCCCCGGACGACTTCAAGGCAAGCGGCGCCTGACCGGTTCGTGGAATTCGTCGACGAACGTGTTCGCCGACCGGAACCGAAACTCAGATCACGGAATCGACACCGCCCGATCACCATTTGTCTTGATCTCAAGTTGAGGTTGAGTGTCGTGGCGAGTCGCGTTGATCCACCGTCCTCCGCCGCATAGCGTCATCAGCGACATCGAGCACCGGACACGGGCCGATGAAGATGATCGGCCGACCGGAAACAGCCTGGACCGCGTACTGTGGACGTGGACGTCAGGCACCGTGGTGCGGCGTCCGATCCGAGCTTTGCGAGGGAGTCAGAAGTGGGCGATCGTCCGGTCGACAGCGAAACGACGTCGAGCGACCAGTCACCCGATCGTCCGGTGGTCCAGCGTCCCGACGCCGTCCCGACCCAGGGCAGTCTCGGCGACATCGCCCCGGGCCTCTTCCCGGACGACACGGTGCCCGACGAGCTCGTCGGCTACCGGGTGCCGAGCGCCTGCCAGATCGCCGGGATCACCTACCGCCAGCTCGACTACTGGGCCCGCACCTCGCTGGTCGTCCCGTCGATCCGTGGAGCGGCTGGTTCCGGAAGCCAGCGCCTGTACTCGTTCAAGGACATCCTCGTCCTCAAGATCGTCAAGCGTCTGCTCGACACCGGGATCTCCCTGCAGAACATCCGCGTCGCCGTCGACCACCTCCGTCAGCGCGGTGTCGAGGACCTCGCGAAGATCACCCTGTTCTCGGACGGTACGACCGTGTACGAGTGCACCTCGGCCGAAGAGGTCGTCGACCTCCTGCAAGGCGGGCAGGGCGTGTTCGGCATCGCCGTCAGCGGCGCGATGCGCGAACTCACCGGCACCATCGCCGACTTCCCCGGCGAGCGGGCCGACGGCGGTGTCAGTGAGACCGCACCCGAGGACGAACTCGCTGCGCGACGCAAGAACCGCGCCCGTCGCACCGGGTAGTCGAGACTCCGCGTAGACTGGCCCCGCGTCGCTACGCTGCGGGAGAGCGCCGTCGGATACTCATCGCCGGCGGCCGCCGAAGGAGCAACACCTCTCCGTCAAACTCTCAGGCACCCAGGACCGCGGTGGTGACGACGTCTCTGGAAAGTGACGATCCGTCGTCCGCCCACGGTGAAAGGCGGTCGCGCAGAGTTGCGCGGCGCCGAATCTCTCAGGCGTCACATCGGCTGTGGCCGAAGACATGACAGAGGGGGAGGGTCAACAGCCGGTCCGTGTACCGGCGCCTGCGAGAGGTTGCCCGCCACCGTGTCCACCACTGAAGCGACCCCGTCCGACGCCCCAGAAGGATCTAGCCCAGACGGATCCGGCCCGGACCCCACACGGGCCGCTCCCCAGGTGTCGGCCGCCTTCGTCGACCGCCATGTCGGTCCGGACGCCGACGAGACCCGCCGGATGCTCGAGGCGATCGGCGCGGCTTCCCTCGATGATCTGGCGCACCGTGTCATACCCGCCGTCATCGCCGACGAACTCGATTCCGACGTCCTGGGGGCGCTGCCCGAACCGCTGAGCGAGAGTGCGGTCCTCGCACAACTCGGTGACCTCGCAGCCCGTAACACCGTGGCCCGGTCGATGATCGGGCTCGGCTACTACGGAACCCACACGCCCGGCGTCATCCTGCGCAACGTGCTGGAGAACCCCGCCTGGTACACCGCGTACACGCCATATCAGCCGGAGATCAGCCAGGGACGTCTCGAGGCGCTGCTGAACTTCCAGACCATGGTCGCCGACCTCACCGGCATGGAGGTGGCCAATGCCTCCATGCTCGACGAGGCCACCGCGGCCGCCGAGGCGATGACGCTGATGCGTCGCGCGGGCAAGTCGAAGTCGAACCGCGTGATCGTCGACGCGGACCTGTTCCCGCAGACGCGTGCCGTCCTCGACACGCGCGCCGAGCCCCTGGGCATCGAGGTCGTCGAGGCCTCGTTGCACCCCGATCTGCCCGGATGCGGACTGCCGGACGGCGATTTCTTCGGCGTGATCCTCCAGGTGCCCGGCGCATCGGGTCGCATCGTCGACGCCACCGCGATCGTCGACGCCGCGCACGAGCGCGGCGCTCTCGTCGCGGCCGGTGCCGATCTCCTGGCGATGACACTGGTCACGCCGCCCGGCGAGCAGGGAGCCGACGTCTGCTTCGGCACGACGCAACGCTTCGGTGTGCCGATGGGCTTCGGCGGACCGCACGCGGGTTACCTCGCCGTCGGGTCGAAGCACGCCCGACAGCTTCCCGGGCGGCTCGTCGGCATCTCCAAGGATGCCGACGGCAACCTGGCCTACCGACTCGCGCTGCAGACCCGCGAACAGCACATCCGCCGGGAGAAGGCCACGAGCAACATCTGCACCGCGCAAGTGCTGCTGGCGGTGATGGCCGCCATGTACGCCTCGTACCACGGGGCGGACGGCCTGCGTGCCATCGCACGACGCACCCACGACGCAGCGGCCCGGATCGCCGACTCGATCGCCGCGGGCGGGTTCTCGGTGGCACACGCGAACTTCTTCGACACCGTCGAGGTGCACGCACCCGGTCAGGCCGACACGATCCTCGCCCGCGCCCGCCACGACGGGATCAACCTGCGACGCGTCGACGCCGACACCATCGGCATCGCCTGTGACGAGACGACGACCGACGCCGACATCGATGCCGTCCTGCGGGCCTTCGACGTCGCCGGCGTCACCCCGCGGGCACTCGCGCAGCCGATCGAGAATCGCACCAGCGAGTACCTGACCCACCCGGCGTTCAACCGGTATCGCACCGAGACCGCGATGCTGCGTTACCTGCGGGCCCTGTCGGACAAGGACATCGCGCTCGACCGCAGCATGATCCCGCTCGGGTCGTGCACGATGAAACTCAACGCCACCACCGAGATGGAACCCATCACGTGGCCCGGCTTCGCCCAGCTGCACCCCTTCGCCCCGGCCGACGACACCGGGGGAATCCGCGAGCTGATCACCACGCTCGAGGGCTGGCTCGTGGCGGTCACCGGTTACGACCGCGTCAGCCTCCAGCCCAATGCGGGTTCACAGGGGGAGTTCGCGGGACTGCTCGCGATCCGCGGCTACCACCTCAGCCGCGGCGACGTCGACCGGGATGTCTGCCTCATCCCGTCGAGCGCCCACGGCACCAATGCCGCGTCGGCGGTCATGGCCGGGATGCGCGTCGTGGTGGTCGGGTGCCGCGAGAACGGCGACGTCGACCTCGACGATCTGCGCGCCAAGATCGCCGCGAACGAAGGCCGGGTAGCGGCGATCATGATCACGTACCCGTCGACGCACGGCGTCTTCGAGCACGACGTCCGCGACGTCTGCGGCGCCGTGCACGACGCCGGCGGCCAGGTCTACGTGGACGGCGCCAACCTCAACGCGCTTGTCGGTGTCGCGCGGCCGGGTCATTTCGGCGGTGACGTCAGCCATCTCAACCTGCACAAGACGTTCTGCATCCCGCACGGCGGCGGCGGGCCCGGCGTCGGACCCGTCGCGGTCCGGGAGCATCTGGCCCCGTTCCTCCCCGGACACCCGCTCGCCGACGAGCTGCCCGGGTCGGCCACGATCGCCGCGGCCCCGTATGGCTCGGCGGCGATCCTGCCGATCACCTATGCCTACATCGCGATGATGGGCGCGGACGGTCTCCGGCGGGCGACGCTCACGGCGATCACCGCCGCCAACTACGTCGCCAAGCGGCTCGGTGAGCACTATCCGGTGCTCTACACCGGCGAGGACGGCTTCGTCGCCCACGAGTGCATCCTCGACCTCCGGGCCATCACCAAGGCCACCGGCGTCACCGTCGACGACGTGGCGAAACGACTCGCCGACTACGGATTTCACGCGCCGACCATGAGTTTCCCGGTGGCCGGCACGCTGATGGTGGAGCCCACCGAGAGCGAGAACCTCGACGAGATCGACGCGTTCTGCGATGCGATGATCGCCATCCGCGGCGAGATCGAACTCGTCGGACGAGGGGAGTGGCCCGCCGAGGACAATCCGCTCCGCGGCGCCCCGCACACGGCCGAGTCGCTCGTCGGCGAGTGGGATCACCCGTACTCGCGGGAACTCGCTGTCTACCCGCAGGGACTGCCGTCCGCAGGTGGCCGGGCGAAGGTGTGGCCCGCCGTCCGGCGGATCGACGGGGTGTACGGCGACCGCAACCTGGTGTGCAGCTGCCCGCCGATCGAGGCCTACAGCAGCTGACTTCTTCATCGTCTTAAGCTCCTCACCTGTTCGTTGAGCAGGTGAGGAGCGTAGCGACGAGCCGTGTCGAAGCGACCCGTCCTCGCGAGCTCTAACCCCCCGCGCTTCCCGACGGCACCGAGGGCGGCGTGGAGCTCGCCGGAACGCTGGCCGGCCCGTAGACGAGCCGGTTGATGGCGACGATCGCGCCGTTCTCGGGTGTCGGCATCGGATCGGGCGTGCGCGGGAACGTCACGGTCGGGGTCGGGGAGGGCATCGGGGCGTCGCCGCGGAAACCGAGCTCGGTCAGCAACTGCAACTGCTCGGGCTCCGAGGCGAACTGGATGAACTCGGCGACGGCATCGGCTGCCGACTCGGAGACCTCGGGACCCGACATCCGGATGACGGGGTAGTCGGCGATCGGAGTCGGACCCGACGGGATGAGTTCGGCCAGGCGTGCGCGGTCGTCCTCGCGGGTCATCTGGAACAGGCGTTGCTCGGTGATGGGCACGACGTGGATCTCCGCTCGGGCCGCGTCCGGTGCGTCGGCGATGGCCGTTGCCGCGCCCTGGGGTGTCCCGTCCGGGGAGAGCGGCGCGCCCTCCAGCATGGCGCGGACACTCGAACTGACCCGCGGCGACTCGGCGTCGGCGGTGGTCAGCGGTCCGGTGGTCCGGGTGACGCGTGTCGCGACCGCCTGGGCGGCCAACGCGCTGGCGTCGGATTGTGCGCCGATCGGCATCGCCATGCGCAACGATCCCCAACCCTGGAGTCCGAAGTCGGCGAGTGAGTTGTCGCGGCGCTGCAGGGTGGGGATCTGTGACCAGTCGAGGCGGCCGGCCAGGGAGCTGTTGAGCTCAGGGGACACCGCCAGCACGACCGGCGTCGAGACCAGTGATCGGGTGTTGCCCTCGATCGCATCGGGTTTCGCCGCCGCCAGATCTGCCGACCACACCGACGACTGCGGCACCCAGGCGGCCGGGTACGCGCCCATTGACTCGGTGTCCCAAGACCCCGACAGACCGTCGAGGGTGATCTTCGCGTCGCCCGGCCGGACGTCGACACTGACGCATTTGTCGCGCACGACGGGGTTCGTCTCGCCGAAGTTGCGGGCGACGGCCGCCAGTCCCGGCGCGATATCCGGATCGGCGACGATCGGTACCGACTCACGACCCTCGACGCACTGCGCGGCGGCCTCCTCGGCCTGGCGATCGATCTGATCGCCGAGGTCCTGCCAGATGACGACGACGGCCGCGACGAGCAGGATCGACAAGAGTGCGGCGACGACACCTCGGCTCACGCCGCGGCTTCGGATGCTCTCCCCGCCGCTACTCCGGTGATGTGCCAACGCCGATGCCCTCCCTGCTCAGTGCGTCCCTCGCCCGGTCGGCCGTGGCGAGCCGGTGCGCAGTGCAGGGTACGACGATACGCCGTGCCGATCCTCGGCGGTTCGGCACGGTCGTATCGCCTACGTGGAACCCGGTGCTCAGCCGGCCGGGTTGGCTGCCTTGTACTCGCGGCGGCGGCGGTGCAGGATCGGCTCGGTGTAGCCGCTCGGCTGCGTCGTGCCCTCGAGGATCAACTCCTTGGCCGCCTGGAAGGCGATGTTGGAGTCGAAGTCCGGCGCCAGCGGGCGGTAGGTCGGGTCACCGGCGTTCTGCCGGTCGACGACCGGGGCCATCCGCTCGAGGGATGCGACGACATCGGACTCCGCCACGATGCCGTGGCGCAGCCAGTTCGCCAGCAGCTGGCTCGAGATCCGAAGCGTCGCACGGTCTTCCATGAGAGCGACGTCGTGGATGTCGGGGACCTTGGAGCAGCCGACACCCTGGTCGATCCATCGCACCACGTAACCCAGGATGGACTGGCAGTTGTTGTCGAGTTCCTGCTGCTTCTCCTCGTCGGACCAGTCCGTCTTCGGCGCGAGCGGGATGGTGAGGACGTCCTCGACCCGGGCGGGATCGCGCTTGGCGATCTCGTCCTGGCGCTCGAAGACGTCGACGAGGTGGTAGTGCAGCGCGTGCAGGGTCGCGGCCGTCGGCGAGGGGACCCACGCGGTCGTGGCGCCGGCCTTCGGGTGCCCGATCTTCTGCTCGAGCATGTCGGCCATCAGGTCGGGCATGGCCCACATGCCCTTTCCGATCTGCGCCTTGTGCTGCAGGCCCGCGTGCAGACCGGTGTCGACGTTGAAGTTCTCGTACGCGCCGATCCAGGTCTGCTGCTTCATCTCGGCCTTGCGGACCATCGGCCCGGCCTCCATGGACGTGTGGATCTCGTCGCCGGTGCGGTCGAGGAAGCCAGTGTTGATGAAGACGACGCGTTCCTGTGCCGCCTTGATGCAGGCCTTCAGGTTCACCGTCGTGCGGCGCTCCTCGTCCATGATCCCGACCTTGAGCGTGTTCTCGGGCAGGCCGAGGACCTTCTCCACGCGGCCGAACAGTTCGACGGTGAAGGCGACCTCGTCGGGGCCGTGCATCTTCGGCTTCACGATGTAGACCGATCCGGCCCGCGAGTTCTGTAGACCCTCTGCTTGCGATCCATTCGGCCCGCTCGCTTCGCTCCCGGCGCCGCTCAAACCGTGGATGCCGATCAGTGACGTGATCAGACCGTCGAGGATGCCCTCGGGGACCTCGTTGCCGTCGGCGTCGAGAATCGCGTCGTTGGTCATCAGGTGGCCCACGTTGCGGACGAACAGCAGCGAACGCCCGTGCAGGTCGAAGGTGGTGCCGTCCGGCGCGGTGTACTCGCGGTTGCCGTTGAGCACGCGCGTGAAGGTCTTGCCGCCCTTGGTGACCTCTTCGGACAGGTCGCCCTTGTTGAGGCCCAGCCAGTTCCGGTACCCGACGACCTTGTCCTCGGCGTCGACCGCGGCGACCGAGTCCTCGAAGTCCATGATCGTGGTGATCGCGGATTCGACGACGACGTCCTTGATGCCGGCCGGGTCGGTGGAACCGATGGGCGAGGACGGATCGATCTCGATGTCGAGGTGAAGGCCATTGTTGCGCAGCAGGATCGAGGTCGGCGAAGCCGCGTCGCCGCGGTAGCCGACGAACGCGGTCGGGTCGGCCAGGGTGGAGGTCTTGTCGCCGTCGAGCGTCACCTGCAGCGAGCCGTCGGTGACGGCGAACGCCCGCACATCGGTGTAGCTGCACTGTTCGAGCGGCACGGCCTGGTCGAGGAAGTCCTTGGCGTAGGCGATGACCTTGTCACCGCGCACCTTGTTGTACGACGAACCCTTCTCCGCGCCGTCGGCCTCGGAGATCGCGTCGGTGCCGTAGAGCGCGTCGTACAGCGAACCCCAGCGGGCGTTCGAGGCATTCAGCGCGAACCGCGCGTTGAGGATCGGGACCACGAGCTGCGGGCCCGCGGTGTCGGCGATCTCGCGGTCGACGTTCGACGTGGTGATCTGGAAGTCGGCGGGGACCTCAGCGAGGTAGCCGATCTCGGTCAGGAACGACTTGTAGGAGTCGAAGTCGGCGCTGCCGGGGGTGAGGTCGGCGTCCTTGTGATCGCGGTGCCAGGCGTCGAGCTTGGTCTGCAGGTCGTCGCGGACGGCGAGCAGTTCACGGTTGCGCGGGGCGAGATCGGCGATGACCGACGCCGCACCGGCCCAGAAGGCGTCCGCATCTACACCGGTACCGGGCAACGCCTCGTTGTTGATGAAGTCGTGCAGGACGGTAGCGACCTGCAACCCGTTGACGGTGATCCGGTCAGACATGGCAGCCTTTCTCGAGCGAATGACGACGCATACATGCTACTCGTCGGTAACGGCGGACGGCAGGCGCCTCCCGCCGGGCACGGTCGCGAGGTCCGCGAGCTCCGTACAGATGGTGAGCAACCGCGTCCGCAGGGTCATTCCCCGTTCGGCGATCGCCGACTGCTCGCGCACGTAGTCGGCCCTGCCGGCGGCTGTCTCGATGCGGACCGGCTCGTAACCGAGGTCGCTGAGATCGTAGGGACTGGCGCGCATGTCGAGGTCGCGGGCTCGGAGTGCCAGCGCGAAGCAGTCGAGCGTCAGGTCCGACGGCACGAGTGGCGCGAGGGTGAAGCAGTACCGGTAGAGGTCCATCGTCGCGTGCAGGCAACCCGGTTGTTCGTGCGCGATCTGCGACACACGGCTCAGCGTGGTGTCGTTGCGCGAACGCGCCGGGTCGGTGAAGAACCGGAAGGCGTCGAAGTGGGTGCACCGCAGCGGCATGGACTCGACGACCGCGTCGGTGCCCGCGGACCCCAATCGCAGCGGCAGGTCGTGCCGGGTGTCGTCGGTGCGGTAGACCATCGCCCACTCGTGCAGGCCGAAACAGCCGAGCCGAGCGGGTCGTCGGGCGGTGGCGCCGAGCATGTCCACGGCGGCGGCGAGCGCTTCGCCACGGTGCCGGAGATAGGCGTCGCTGACGCTCACACCGGCGGCGGTCTGCTCGTAGCCACGCAGGCCGAGGAACTCGTCGCCGTCCTCGATCGTCACACCGAACCCGGGATGCCAGCGCAGCACGTGCGCCGGACGTGACGAGTAGTAGGTGAACAAGAAGTCGATCACCGGGTGACGGGCGCCGCGACGCCGGGCGTCGAGGTAGGGGCCGATCAGCTCCTCCACCGCCTGCCGATGGGCGTCGCGGCGTGCTCGCCACTCGTCGGCGTCCAGGACCTGCGCCGCCAGGCCGTGATCCGGATGTTCCAGCTGCGCGGTCATCGTGGTCACACCCGGTGTGTCTCGTCGCGGACGTTGCCGACGAACTCCTCCACCAGATCGGCGAGCGGGACGATGCCGATGGTGCGGCCGCTGTCGTCGACCACCGCGCCGAGATGCGAACTGGTCCGCCGCAGCACTCCGGTGGCCTCGTCGAGGGGCGTCGTCGAATCGATGACCGGCAGCGGCCGGATCTTGTCGACGCCGATGATGGTGTCCGATCCGACGTGCTCGTCGAGGATCTCGTCGAGCACGTCCTTGAGGTGCAGATAGCCGGTGAAGGTGCCGTCGGGTCCGCGGACGGGGAACCGGGAGAACCCCGTCTCGCCGACCGCTTTTTCCACGGCACCCAGCGTCGGTCCGATACCGCCGGAACCGGACACCTGCACACCGACACTGCGCATCTGGTCCAGCGGGATCATCACCTCCGACACCGTGCGGCCGATGGACTGCAGGGCGCGGGTCAGTCGTTCGTGCTCCTCGGCGTCGATGAGGCCTTCCTGCTTGGACTCGCCGACCATCTCGGCCAGCTCGCCCAGCGACACCGTGGACTCGAGTTCGTCCTTCGGTTCCACCCGGAGGAGCCGCAGCGAGATGTTCGCCAGCCAGTTGTAGAACGCGATCAACGGCCGGACCAGTCGGATGAACATCAGATGTGCCGGCACGAGGAGCATCGCGGACGACTCCGGGCCGGCCAGCGCGATGTTCTTCGGCACCATCTCACCCAGCAGGATGTGCAGCACCACGACCAGCGACAGCGCGATGGCGAACGAGATCGGGTGGAGAAGGGCATCGGGAACGTGCGCCAGGTGCAGCGGCGCCTCGATGAGATGCGCGACCGCGGGCTCGCCGACCCGGCCGAGCAGGATCGAACAGATCGTGATGCCGAGTTGCGCACCGGCCAGCATCAGCGACAGCCGTTCGCCGGCGTAGATGACGGTTCGCGCACGGCTCTTGCCGCTCTCGGCGAGGGCTTCGAGGCGGTCGCGTCGAGCCGAGATCAGGGAGAACTCGGCACCCACGAAGAACGCGTTGCCGGCCAGGAGGACGACGGTCAGCCCGACCGCCCACAGATCACCGCCCATGCGGGTCCTCCTGGATGTTCGACGGTTCGCCGTTTCGTTCGGCAGCGGTGGAGAGGTCTCGATCCGCGTGAGCCGGCCGGACCTGATCCGTGGGAGCCGGCCGGATCGCGACCACGTCGACCCGGCGTCCGTCCATCTGGGTGACGGTCGCACGCCAGGTGACGTCCGGGCCGCGGTCGGGCGACTGGGCGGTGTCGTCGTCGGTCTCGCCGACGGCCGAGCGTCGTGGGAGGTCCACCTCGTCGTCGACGGTGGGAATGCGGCCCAGGCAGTACATGACGAGTCCACCCAGCGTGTCGTAGGGCCCTTCGGGGGCGTGGTAGCCGACGGCGTCGTACAGCTCGTCGATGCGCAGCAGTCCGGCACAGAGGTAACCGTTGCCGTCGACCGCGACGTCGGCGCGTTCGTCGTCGTGTTCGTCGGTGACGTCGCCGAGGATCTCCTCGATGAGGTCTTCGGTGGTGACGATGCCGGCGGTCCCGCCGTATTCGTCGATCACGACGCACAGCTCCATCCCGTCGGCGCGGATGCGTTCCATCAGCGCGTCACCGTCGAGGCTGGCCGGCACACGTGGCACCGGCCGGGCGATCGAGGTGACCGAGGTGGTGGCCTGTCGCTCGGGCGGAACGGTGAAGGCCTGTTTGATGTGCACGACCCCGACGAGGTCGTCGAGGTCGCCGTCGATGACGACCGGGAAACGGGAATGCCCGGTGCGCGACGACGCCATGACGAGGTCGCGGACCGAGTCGGCGCGGTCGAGACAATCGATCGTCACGCGGGGGGTCATCAGGTCCTCGGCGGTGAGTTCGCCGAAGCGCAGCGAGCGGTCGACTAGGGTCGCCGTCTGCTGGTCGAGGGCACCGCGACGTGCCGAGTTACGGACGAGCGAGACGAGTTCCTGGGGCGACCGCGCGGACGCCAGCTCGTCGGTCGGTTCGATGCCGAGACGCCGGACGATCCAGTTCGCCGTGCCGTTCAATCCGGTGATCGCCCAGCGGAAGACCGAGGAGAACACGGTCATCGGGCCGGCGGTGGCCCGCGCCACCGCGAGCGGCTTGGCGATCGCGAGGTTCTTCGGGATGAGCTCGCCGAGCACCATCGACAGGGAGGTCGCGATCACCAGCGCGAGAATGAGCGAGGTCGCCGAGGCCACCGACTCGCCGACGCCGAGTGCGGTCAGCGGCGGCCGGAGGATCCGGGCGAGGACCGGTTCGGCGATGTAGCCGGTGATGAGGGTCGTGATCGTGATGCCCAGCTGCGCGCCCGACAGCTGGAACGACAGGGTGGAGTGCGCGCGCTGGACCATCCGAGAACGACGGTCCGCGCGATCGGCCACGTCGGCGGTGATCGTCGACCGCTCCAGCGCGGTGAGGGAGAACTCGGCCGCCACGAACAGCGCCGTCCCGAGCGTCAGCGCGATGAATCCGACGAGACTCGCGACCAGGAGCAGGATCTCCACGTCACCACCCGCCCGGCAGGGGCCGTCCTTCGGCGAAGCCGGCGGGCGACTGGATGCCGAGCACCACCTTGTCGTGGAGCTCGCGCAGGTTGCGGGCGCCGGTATAGGTCGCCGTACTGCGGACGCCCGCGCAGATGTGGTCGATGACGTCCTCGACGCCGGGCCGCTCCGGATCCAGACGGATCCGTGAACTCGAGATGCCCTCTTCGAACAGGCTCTTGCGGGCCAGGTCGTAGGTGCTGTCGCCGCTCGAGCGGGCCGCGACCGCCCGCTTCGAAGCCATGCCGAAACTCACCTTGTACGGGCCCCGCTCGTCCACGAGCAGGTCGCCCGGTGACTCGTGGGTCCCGGCGAACCACGAGCCGACCATCACGTTCGACGCCCCGGCGGCCAGTGCGAGCGCGACATCGCGCGGGTGTCGGACACCGCCGTCGGCCCAGACCGCTGCACCATGTCCCGCGGCGACTGCGGCGCATTCGGCGACCGCCGAGAATTGGGGGCGCCCGACGCCGGTCATCATGCGGGTGGTGCACATCGCGCCCGGCCCGACACCCACCTTGATGATCGACGCGCCGGCGTCGATGAGGTCGAGAGTGCCCTCGGCCGACACGACATTGCCGGCCGCGATCGGGACGCCGAGGTCGGCGTCGGCGACCGCGGACAGCGCGGTGAGCATCTTCTCCTGATGGCCGTGCGCGGTGTCGATCACCAGTAGATCCGCTCCCGCGGCGACCAACGCACGAGCCTTGCCCACGACGTCGCCGTTGATGCCGACGGCCGCCGCGATCCGCAGGGCGCCGGCGGAGTCGAGGTTCGGCGTGTAGATCGCATGACGCAGGGCACCGACGCGGTTGAGCACCCCGGCGAGCCGGCCGTCGGGTTCGACGAGCACGGCCAGGCCCAGGTGTAGGTCACCAAGCGCGTCGAAGACCTCGCGGGGCGGGGTGTCGACGGGCAGCGTCACGATGTCGGGGTCGGCGATCTCGCGGACCCGGGCGAACCGGTCGACGTCGCGGCACCGTCTCTCGGTCACGACACCCACCGGCCGGCCGTCTTCGACCACGACGGCCGCGCCGTGGGAACGCTTCGGGATCAACGCGACAGCATCGGTGACCGACGCGTCCGGGTCGAGGGTGACGGGTGTGTCGGCCACCAGGTGCCGTGACTTCACGAACGCGATGGACGCGGCGGCCGCCTCGATGGGCAGGTCCTGGGGGAGGACCACGAGCCCACCGCGGCGGGCCACCGTCTCGGCCATGCGCTTGCCCGCCACCGCCGTCATGTTCGCCACGACCAGCGGGATCGTGGTACCGCTGCCGTCCGACGTCGACAGGTCGACGTCGAAGCGCGAGCTGACGTCCGATCTGCCCGGGACGATGAACAGATCGTCGTACGTCAGATCGTGTGTCGGCCGGTGGCCTTCGATGAATCGCACGGGGCTTCGTGGGCTCCTATTCGGTCACTTCCGAGCGGTCACCGCTCCACAGCGTGTGGAACGTGCCCTCCTTGTCGATGCGCTGGTAGGTGTGCGCGCCGAAGTAGTCGCGCAGGCCCTGGGTGAGCGCGGCCGGCAGGCGTTCGGCTCGCAGACCGTCGTAGTACGACAGCGACGACGCGAACGCCGGCACGGGGATACCGAGGAGCGTCGCGGTCGAAACCACCCGGCGCCAACTGTCGATGCCGACCTCGACGGCTTCGCGGAAGTACGGCGCGAGAAGCAGGCTCGGAAGGGCGGGGTCGTCGTGGTAGGCCTCACGAATGCGGTTGAGGAACTGTGCCCGGATGATGCAGCCGCCGCGCCAGATGGTGGCCAGCGCTCCGCGGTCGACGTCCCAGCCGTACTCGGCGCTGCCGGCGGCGATCTGATCGAAGCCCTGGGCGTAGGCGACGACCTTGGAGGCGTAGAGGGCGGTCTTGATGTCGTTGACGAAGGTCTCGCGGTCGGCGGGGGCCGAGCCGAGGTTGCCCGACGACAGGCCGCGCGCGGCGACGCGCTGATCGGTGGCGCTCGACAGGGCGCGGGCGAACACGGCCTCGGCGATACCGGTCGTCGGGATGCCCAGGTCGAGTGCGGACTTCACGGTCCAGCGACCGGTGCCCTTCTGACCCGCGGCGTCGACGATGACGTCGACCAGCGGCTTGCCGGTCTCGTCGTCGACCTGGCTGAGGACCTCCGCGGTGATCTCGATCAGGTAGCTCTCGAGTTCGGTGGTGTTCCAGTCACGGAAGACGTCGGCGATCTCCGAGACCGGCATGTCCAGGGCCTTGCGCATGAGGTCGTAGGCCTCGCCGATGAGCTGCATGTCGGCGTACTCGATGCCGTTGTGCACCATCTTGACGAAGTGGCCGCTGCCGTCGGGCCCGATGTGGGTGCAGCACGGCTCGCCGTCGACCTGGGCGGCGATCGACTCGAGGAGGGGCCCGAGCGACTCGTAGGACTCGGCGGGTCCGCCCGGCATGATCGACGGGCCGTTGAGCGCGCCCTCTTCGCCGCCGGAGATGCCCGCGCCGACGAAGTTGAGTCCGCGGGCCGACATCGCGGCCTCGCGCCGGATGGTGTCGGTGTAGAGGGCGTTGCCGCCGTCGATGATGATGTCGCCCGGCTCCATCGCGTCGGCGAGTTCCTCGATGACCGCGTCGGTCGCGTCGCCCGCCTTCACCATGATGAGGACCCGGCGCGGACGCTCGAGTGCGGCCACGAACTCGGCCACCGTCTCGGTGCGGATGAAGTTGCCGTCGCCGCCGTGGTTTTCGAGCAGCGCGTCGGTCTTGGCGATGCTGCGGTTGTGCAGCGCGACCGTGTACCCGTGACGGGCGAAGTTGCGTGCGATGTTCGAACCCATGACGGCCAGGCCGGTGACACCGATCTGGGCCTTCGCGGAGGAGGACGATGCGTCGACATTGTTCATGCGGACAGCCTATTGCCTCTGTGTCCGAAGCGGCGATCTACCTCCACGTGTGACGGCGGTCCGATACCGCCGGGGGACAGGAGTCGTCAGAACGCCGACATGAGTCGGTTGAGCTCGGTCAGCCACGGGATCGCGACCGCGAGGGTCGGCAGGACCAGGATCGCGGCGGCGGCGATGTAGGCGCCGGCCGCGAGAACGCGTGCGGGACGGTCGTCGCGGAGGCGGTGGACGCGCGTTAGGGTCGTCGGCCCGCCGACCGCCATCGCCCCGCGGGGAGCCACCGCGTCGGCGCAGGCGACCAGTGCGCGACCCAGTGTCGTCGGGGTGGTCGCGCGGACGGCCTGGTCGTCGGCCAGTGCCTCGACGAGGAGTTCGGCCGCGCCGAGCGCGGAACTGCTGCGCACGAACCGGGGGAACGCCTCGTGCAGTGCGATGAAGGCCTCGAGCACGAGGTCGTGCCGGGCACGTAGGTGGGCGCGCTCGTGCGCGATGACGGCGACCAGTTCGTCCCGGGTGAGGCGATGTACGACGCCTTCGCTGACCACAACACGCTGGCGGAGGCCGGGCAGGCAGTAGGCGAGCGGCTGCTCGACGTCGATCATGCGGACGTCGCGGGCGTAGAGCGGGTCGTCGGCGTCGTCGGTCCGGTCACAGCGGTCGAGGATGTCGATGAGCTGGCGGTGGGCCTTGCGCCGAGCGCGGGTGCGCAGGCCGACGCGGATCACGGTGTAGAACAGCCGCGCGCCGACGAACAGGGTCAGGACGAAGACCCCGACGCAGAGGAGCCACAGCGGCCAGCCGAGGCGTTCGATCTCACGGACCGGGTGGGTCGTCGGGGTGCCGTCGGGACCGATCACGAGGATGTTCGCCGCGATCGCCAGGCCACAGCTGAACGCCGACAGCACGGCGGCCAGGGCAATGGCCTGCCACAGCGTCATCGCCGCGCGTGGTGCTCGGATCGGCCAGCGGGCCCGGGACAGTGCCTCGGGTACGGGTCCGGCGAGCACCAGGCTGACGATGCCGAAGAGCAAGGCGGTCATCTGGTGATTCCTCAGGGTGGGCTGCGAGTGGTGGTGCCGCGAATCTAGCCGGTGTCGCTCGTTCCGCGGGCGGCTTCGAGTTCATCGAGTGCGGAACGGAGGGCGGCCGCCTCGTCGGCGCCCACGCGACCGACGAAGGACACCAGCGCCGCGTGTCGGGAGCCGGGGGCGGCGGCCTCACTGAGCGCGTCGACCATGAGACTGGCGACCAGGTCCTCGCGGGGATGGGTGGCGACGTATTTATGCGCCCGGTCGTCGCGGATCTGCGTCACCAGGTTCTTCTTCGCCAGTCGCTGCAGGACCGTCATGACGGTCGTGTACGCGAGGGAACGGTCCCGGGACAGTGCGGCGTGTACCTGCCGCACGGTCTGCGGGGTCGAACTCTCCCACAACGTGTCCATCACAGCGCGTTCGAGGTCGCCCAGGCCATTCATCTTTCGCATTTTACTGCTGTGCCTCCGTTTGTGGGTCCGCTGGATACCCAGTTGTTGCGTGCCGGTGTGCCGAGCGACGCTCGCGCGGGCCGGCACGCCGTTGACGTGGCCGTTTCTGCGGCGCTTGACACGTTGGTAAGGCTAGCCTACATTAAGTGTCACGTCGGACCGCGCGAGAGTCCTGAGGGCTGCAGAGACCCCCGGTCCACGGCACGGAAGGCCCCGCATCT